>NZ_JBFATR010000015.1:0-132324 GCF_040678395.1 Streptomyces sp. NPDC052687
CTCAAGGAACGGACGCTTCCTTTGTACTCACCCTCTCGGGCTTTCCTCCGGGCGCTTCCCTTCGGTCTTGCGTTTCCGACTCTATCAGATCTTTTTCTCGATCCGATTCCCGGCCGGCGGGATCGTCTTGGGCTTCCGGGCTTTGCCCGGCGGCCTTTCGACATTCACTACGTTAGCCGATTCCCTCGCCGACTCATAATCGAGTCCGCGGTTCTGAATTCGGACATGCGGACACGTCGAATTCGTCCCCGCTGAGGGGATCTTCTGAGGTAGTGGGTTGGCCGCTTCCGGCTGCTGTCGATGGCAGTACCCGTTCCAGCGGCTCGGGCCACATTACGTACCTCCGCGAGGAGAGTCAAGTGCGCCGGCGGCGTGGGACATGGGCCCGGTAGGGGCTCACCGTCGGGTCGTCGGCGACCCAGAAGCGCCAGGGGTGGACGGCGCCCTCTCCGGAGACTCCGGTGCGCGGGCCGTTGCGTACCTGGTGGGAGGGGACGGGGGTGCCGGTCAGGATGCGGAGCGGGGTCTCGCCGGAGGCGCAGGCGTCCACGCCGTCCTGGGCGCGGTCCACGTCGAGGGCGGTGGCCAGGCGGGCCGGGCCTTTGGCGAGTTCCTTGTCGTTGCGGGCCGAGAGGCGGCGGGTGCGGGCCAGCTCGGCGCCCTCGATGATCTCGCCCGCGCGGAGCAGGACGGCACTGGCCCGGCCCTCGGGGCCGCACACCAGGTTCATGCAGTGCCACATGCCGTAGGTGAAGTAGACGTACACATGGCCGGGCGGGCCGAACATCACGGCGTTGCGGGGGGTGCGGCCGCGGTAGGCGTGGGAACCCGGGTCGTTCTGGCCGTCGTAGGCCTCGACCTCGGTCAGGCGGAGGGCGATCGGACCGTCCGGGGTGGTGCGTACGAGGATGCGGCCGAGGAGGTCGGGTGCCACGTCGAGGACGGGCCGGTCGAAGAAGTCCCGGGGCAGGGGCGTACGGTCGGGGGTCGCGATCATGCCGTCCGAGGGTAGTGCAGCGGGAGGGCGCGGAACCGGGCGTCGCCGGATCGCGTTGGTAGGGATCGAGGGTCCAGTCGCTAGAGGGAGAGTCATGCCGTTCAAGAAGCTGCTCGCGAGCCTGGGTGCCGGTGGGGCGTCCGTGGAGACGGTGCTGACCGAGGTCAACGTGGTGCCGGGCGGGGTCGTCCAGGGCGAGGTGCGGATCCAGGGCGGGTCCGTGAACCAGCAGATCGAGGCGCTGTCGGTGGGGCTCCAGGCGCGCGTCGAGGTCGAGGGCCAGGACACCGAGTACAAGCAGGACGTCGAGTTCGCGAAGATGCGGCTCGGCGGTGCCTTCGAGCTGCAGGCGAGCGCGGTGCACGCGGTGCCGTTCACGCTGGACATCCCGTGGGAGACGCCGATCACGATGATCGACGGCCAGGCGCTGCGCGGCATGGACATCGGGGTGACGACGGAGCTGGAGATCGCGCGTGCGGTCGACTCCGGTGACCTGGACCCGATCAACGTGCACCCGTTGCCGGCGCAGAAGGCGATCCTGGACGCCTTCATCCAGCTGGGCTTCCGCTTCAAGAACGCGGACATGGAGCGCGGCCACATCCGGGGCACCCGGCAGAAGCTGCCGTTCTACCAGGAGATCGAGTTCCTGCCGCCGCAGCAGTACCGCGGGCTGAACCAGGTGGAGCTGAGCTTCGTCGCCGACCAGAACGCGATGGACGTCGTGCTGGAGATGGACAAGAAGCCGGGGATGTTCAGCGAGGGCAGCGACACGTTCCGCTCGTTCCAGGTGGGCCTGAACGACTACCAGGGGACCGACTGGGCGGCATACCTCAACCAGTGGCTGTCCGAGGTCGGGTCGAAGCGGAACTGGTTCTAGGCTCGGTACCCACGGAACGCAACGATCAGGAGGTACCGAGGTGACCGAGCTGAAGCGGCGGCCTCTCCCCCACGACTTCCATCCGCCCGTGCCGTCCTTCACGGTGACGAGCGAGGACGTCCAGGAGGGCGCCACGCTGAAGGACGCCCAGGTCTACGCGGCCGGCAACACCTCGCCGCAGCTGCGGTGGGAGGGCTTCCCCGCCGAGACCAAGAGCTTCGCCGTGACCTGCTACGACCCGGACGCGCCGACGGGCAGCGGGTTCTGGCACTGGGTCGTGTCCGACATCCCGGCCTCCGTCACCGAGTTGCCGGCGGGTGCGGGCAGCGGCTCGTTCGAAGGGCTGCCGCAGGGCGCGGTCCAGGTGCGCAACGACTACGGCACCAAGGACTTCGGTGGTGCCGCGCCGCCGCCCGGGGACGGGCCGCACCGGTATGTGTTCACGGTGTACGCGGTGGACCAGGAGAAGCTCGGTCCCGACGCGGACGCGACGCCCGCGGTCGTGGGCTTCAACCTGCGGTTCCACACGATCGCGCGGGCCCAGCTGATCGGTGAGTACGAGGTGCCCGCCGAATCCTGAGATTCACCTCGCGTTTGCCCGCCCCTTGTCATGGAAGTGATCGGGGGCGGGCATTTTTATTGCGTTGTCCATCTCGGCGGGCCCGGCCAGAGTTGATCCAGCCCGCCGAGGGGGTGGGCCGGTGCACACGGGAGGTGGGCTGGTATGCGGGACACGCTGGTGCTGAACGCGAGCTTCGAGCCGTTGTCGACGGTGACGCTGAACCGAGCCGTCGTTCTGGTGCTTCAGGACAAGGCCGTCGTCGAGCAGGCCCACCCCGAACTGCGGATGCGGGGAGCCGCGGTGGACATACCGGCGCCTCGGGTGATCAGGCTGTGCAGGTACGTACGGGTGCCGTTCCGAAGACAAGCGCCGTGGTCGCGGCGGGGGGTGCTGGTGCGGGACCGGCACCGGTGCGCCTACTGCGGCCGGCGGGCGACGACCGTGGACCACGTGGTGCCGCGGTCGCAGGGGGGCGGGGACACGTGGCTGAACACGGTGGCCTCGTGCGCGGAGGACAATCACCGCAAGGCGAACCGGACTCCGCAGGAGGCGGGGATGCCGTTGCTCTTCGAGCCGTTCGAGCCGACTCCCGCGGATGCGATGTTGCTGGCGCTGGCGCGGGAGGAGTTCGAGGCGCTGCCGGAGTGGCTTTCGCGGGATGCCGCGTAGACCGTAGGGGCGTTCGCCGTCGTCGGTCTGCTGGTTGTCCGTGGCTGGTCGCGCAGTTCCCCGCGCCCCTTAGGTGGGTGCGGGGAACTGTCGGTTTTGAGTGACCGTCAGTCGAGGGTCGGCTTTTCGCGGCGTTCCGTCGGCTGTGGGCCGGAGGCGCCGTTGCCTGCTCCGCCGTTGCCTGAGCCGCCGCCCATGCCGCCGAAGTTGCCCATGGCGCCGGAGAGGCCCTTGAGGGCGTCGCCGATCTCGCTGGGGACGATCCAGAGCTTGTTGGCGTCGCCCTCGGCGATCTTCGGGAGCATCTGGAGGTACTGGTAGGAGAGCAGCTTCTGGTCCGGGTCGCCGGCGTGGATGGCCTCGAAGACCGTACGCACGGCCTGGGCCTCGCCCTCGGCGCGCAGGGCGGCGGCCTTGGCCTCACCCTCGGCGCGCAGGATCTGGGACTGCTTCTCGCCCTCGGCGCGCAGGATCTCGGACTGGCGGACACCTTCGGCCTGGAGGATCGCGGCGCGCTTGTCGCGGTCGGCGCGCATCTGCTTCTCCATCGAGTCCTGGATGGAGGTGGGCGGCTCGATGGCCTTCAGTTCCACGCGGTTGACGCGGATGCCCCACTTGCCGGTGGCCTCGTCGAGGACGCCGCGCAGGGCGGCGTTGATCTCCTCGCGGGAGGTGAGGGTCCGCTCCAGGTCCATGCCGCCGATGATGTTGCGCAGCGTGGTGACCGTCAGCTGCTCGATCGCCTGGATGTAGCTGGCGACCTCGTAGGTCGCGGCGCGGGCGTCGGTGACCTGGTAGTAGATGACGGTGTCGATGTTGACGACCAGGTTGTCCTGGGTGATCACCGGCTGCGGCGGGAACGGCACGACCTGTTCGCGCAGGTCGATGCGGTTGCGGATGGTGTCGATGAACGGGACGACGATGTTGAGGCCCGCGTTGAGGGTCCGTGTGTAGCGGCCGAAGCGCTCGACGATGGCGGCGCTGGCCTGTGGGATGACTTGGATCGTCTTGATCAGGGCGATGAAGACCAGCACCACCAGAATGATCAAGACGATGATGATCGGTTCCATCGTCGCTTCCCCGTACCCTTCTCGGCCTCGGCGCTTTTGGAAGATCTTATGGTTGAGAAGATCTTGCTGGTCGAGTCTCGCAGACCGTCACCCAACTCGGGGAGTGTTCGGCCGACTTGCGTCAGGTGAGGTCAGATGACGATCGCCGTGGCGCCCTCGATGTCCACCACGTCGACCTGCTGGCCGGCCTCGTAGCTGCGGTCGGTGTCGAGGGCTCGGGCCGACCAGATCTCACCGGCGAGCTTGACGCGTCCGCCGGAGCCGTCGACGCGTTCCAGGACGACGGCCTGTCTGCCCTTCAACGCCTCGACGCCGGTGACGTGTTGGGGCCGCTGGGAGCGGTGCCGGGTCGCGATGGGCCGTACGACGGCCAGGAGGGCGACGGAGACCGCGACGAAGACGAGGACCTGCACCACGACGTCGCCGCCGAGGGCGGCGGCGATCGCGCCGGCGACGGCGCCCACCGCGAGCATCCCGAGTTCCGGCATGGCGGTGACCACGAGCGGGATTCCGAGCGCGGCCGCGCCGACGAGCCACCACACCCATGCGTCGATGTCGTTCACACGGCCATGGTAGGCCGGGGGTGCCGCCGCGGACAGGGCGCGATCGGCGGGAACGCGCCCCGTCCCGGAGGGTGTTGGGCGGCTGTGGGGGCTCAGCCGAGCGGCAGGCCCTGGGCGGTCCAGCGGTCGCCGACCTGCTCGACGACGAGCGGGAGGCCGAAGCAGAGGGAGAGGTTGCGGGAGGTGAGTTCCAGCTCCAGCGGGCCCGCGGCGAGGACCTTGCCCTGGCGGATCATGAGGACGTGGGTGAAGCCGGGGGCGATCTCCTCGACGTGGTGGGTGACCATGAGCATCGAGGGGGCGATCGGGTCGCGGGCGAGCCGGCCGAGGCGGCGCACCAGGTCCTCGCGGCCGCCGAGGTCGAGGCCGGCGGCGGGCTCGTCGAGGAGCAGCAGTTCGGGGTCGGTCATCAGGGCGCGGGCGATGAGGGTGCGCTTGCGCTCGCCCTCGGAGAGGGTGCCGAACCTGCGGTCCAGGTAGTCGGACATGCCGAGGCGGTCGAGGAAGGCGCGGGCGCGCTGCTCGTCGATGTCGTCGTACTCCTCCTGCCAGCCGGCGGTCATGCCGTAGGCGGCGGTGAGCACGGTCTGCAGGACGGTCTGGCGCTTGGGGAGCTTGTCGGCCATGGCGATGCCGGCCATGCCGATGCGGGGGCGCAGTTCGAAGACGTCGGTGCCGGGCTTGCCGAGGGTCTCGCCGAGGATGGTGGCGGTGCCCTTGCTGGGGTACAGGTAGCTCGAGGCGACGTTGAGGAGGGTGGTCTTGCCGGCGCCGTTGGGGCCGAGGATCACCCAGCGCTCGCCCTCCTTCACCGACCAGGAGACCTGGTCCACCAGAGCCCGGCCCTCGCGGACCACGGATACGTCCTGAAGCTCCAGAACATCGCTCATGAGCGCGTTGTCTCCCCTTGCAGTGTGGCCGGTCTCGGCAGTCGCGTACGCCTGTGGCTCGGTCGGTCGCGCCGGTGGGCGCAGCCCTCCATGAAATCTACGCCACCGGTCGGGCCGGACATTCCATCGGTCCGGTCCTTAGGGTGGGGGGATGCTCACGGAACCGCGCTCTGGACGCCTTGCCGCTTGGGGAAATGCCCTTCTCGCCGGACTTGTCTCGCCGGATGAGGCCGTGCTCGCCATCGTCGGCGAGGACGCCGTGCACCGGGTGGCGGGGCTGCCGGGTGAGTCGGCGCCGGTGGGGCTGACGCTCGCGCTGGGGCGGCTGCGGGCGCTGGGTGCGACCGGGCTGCGGGTCGCGCTGCCCGCGCCGGGGCATCCGCTGGGGCTGAGCGGGCCGCCGGAGTTCAACGCGCGGGCGCTGGAGGCCGAGGAGGCGGTGATCTGTCACGGCGCCGCGCTGGGGATGGTGCCGGAGGTGACGGAGGCGGGGCCCGAGGGTGATGTGCACGTGGAGGTCGTCTGGCACTGCCTGGCGGTGCGGGAGGCCCCGCCGGCCGACGTGCCTTCGCTCGGGGAGGCGGAGCGGGAGCTGGCGGAGGCGCTGCGGGAGGCGACGGAGGTGCTGACGCGGCTGGACGTGGCCGCGTCGGGGCCGGTCGCGGCGGCGGCGATGGAGGCGTACCGGGCGCGGGCGGAGCGGGGGCGGGAGGTGCTGGCGCCGGGGTATCCGCCGCGGGCGGTGCGGGTGCTGGAGCTGGCGCAGCGGGTCGGGGCGCTGGTCTCGCTGGCGTACGAGAACGGGCACGGGGGCGCGGTGAGCGCCGCGGAGATGGCGGCGCGGGCGCAGGCGCTGCGGCCGGTGGACCGTACGGCGCGGCGGGCGCAGGTCGCGGCGTACAACGCGATCGTGGAGGAGCGGGAGCGCGGGGTGCGGTGAGTCCGGGCGGTGCGGCGGGACAGGCCGAGGGCCCCGCGAGTCGGCGTCGACTCGCGGGGCCCTGTCGCGGCCTGGGTGGGGGCGCGCCGGCCGCTGGTGCCCGGATGCGTACGGCACGGGAGGAGGTGGGTGCTGCCCGTGCGGATCACCGGAGCGGGAGTTTCGTCAGCGGACGAGGTCTCCGCGGGCCGGAGGGCCCGGCGGTTGCCCGGTTCCGGTGATGTCGGCGGTGGCGGAACTCAGTGGTTGACGCCCTCGTTGCCGAAGGCCGGGTTCAGCACGCCGATGACGTTCACGCTGTTGCCCACGGCGTTGACCGGGACGTGCACCGGGGCCTGGACGAGGTTGCCCGAGACGACACCCGGCGAGTGCTGGGCCTCACCGGTCGCCAGCGAGCCGTCGGTGGCGTTGGCCATGCCCGCACCGGTGGCCACCAGGCCACCGGCCACCATCGCCACAGCCGCTGCCTTCTTCAGGTTCTTCACTTCTGAGCCCTCTCTAGCGATCACTGCGGCAGGCGCCGCAGCACGCACTGGAGAACGGCCACGATCCGCCGGGGATGCGCCATGTGGGGGACATTCCCACGACGGTATGAATCTCGGCTCGGAGCGTGACCTTCCGTATTGCCGTACGGAGAGCTCGCCCGGTGCCGTGGGCAGAGCGTGTCAGCCGGTCACGCCATGGCGGACGGCCCACAGGGCGGCCTGGGTGCGGTCGGCGAGGTCGAGCTTCATCAGGATGTTCGACACGTGCGTCTTGACGGTCTTCTCGGACAGCACCAGGGCGCGGGCGATCTCCCGGTTGGAGCGGCCGTCGGCTATCAGGCCCAGCACCTCGCGCTCCCGCTCGGTGAGCGACCCGGCGCGGCCCTGGCCGGAGCCCGCGTCCTCCTGTGACAGCAGGGCCCCCGCCACCTCCGGCTGGAGCAGGATGTGCCCGGCGTGCACGGAGCGGATGGCGCCGGCCAGGGCGTCGGGGTCGACGTCCTTGTAGACGTATCCGGCGGCACCGGCGCGCAGGGCCGGGACCACCGTGCGCTGTTCGGTGAAGCTGGTGACGACCAGCACGCGCGCGGGGTTGTCCAGCTCGCGCAGGCGGCGCAGCGCCTCGACGCCGTCCATGCCGGGCATCTTGACGTCCATGAGGACGACGTCGGGTTTCAGTTCCTCGGCGCGCTCGACGCCCTCGGCTCCGTCGGCGGCCTCGCCCACAACCTCTATGTCGTCCTGCACCTCCAGGAAGGTGCGCAGGCCCCGGCGGACGACCTGGTGGTCGTCGACGAGCAGCACCTTGATTGAGTCAGCCACCGGGGACCTCCATCTCGATCGTGGTGCCCTTTCCGGGCGCCGATTCCACAGTCAGTCTGCCGCCGACGCCGCTCGCCCGGTCCCGCATGGAGACCAGGCCGAGATGGCGTCCGGCGCGGCGCACTCCGCGCGGGTCGAAACCGCTGCCGTCGTCCGTGACCCGCAGCACCGCGCCGCTGCCGTGCCTGGTGAGGGAGACGTCGACGCGGTCGGCGCCGGAGTGCCGCAGCGCGTTGTGCAGGGCTTCCTGGGCGACGCGCAGCAGGGCCTCCTCCTGGGCGGCGGGCAGGGCGCGCACGCCGCGGCTGTCGAAGGTGACGCGCGCGGTGTGGGCGCGGTCGAGGACCTGTATCTGGGTGCGCAGGGTGGCGACGAGGCCGTCCTCGTCGAGGGCCGCGGGGCGCAGTTCGACCACGGCGGCGCGCAGCTCGTCGGCGGCCTCGGCGGCGAGCGCGGCCACCTGCTGCAGCTCGCCCTTGGCGCGGGCCGGGTCGCGGTCGACGAGGGCGGCGGCGGCCTGGGCGGTCAGGCGCAGCGAGAACAGCTTCTGGCTGACGGCGTCGTGCAGCTCGTGGGCGAGGCGGGAGCGTTCCTCGGCGATGGTCAGCTCGCGGCTGCGTTCGTAGAGCCGCGCGTTGGTGAGGGCGATGGCCGCGTGCTGGGCGAGGATGGCGAGGAGTTCCTCGTCGTCCTCGGTGAAGCCGCAGCCGCCGTCGCGGCGCGGGCAGTTCTTGTTGGCGAGGAAGAGGGCGCCGATGATCTCGTCGCCGTCGCGGATGGGCAGGCCGAGGAAGTCGGCGAGCTCCGGGTGGGCGGAGGGCCAGCCCTCGAAGCGGGGGTCCTTGCGGACGTCCGCGAGACGTTCGACGCGGGCCTCGTGGAGCATCGAGGCGAGGATGCCGTGCTGGCGGGGCAGCGGGCCGATGGCCTTCCACTGCCGGTCGCTCACGCCGTCGACCACGAACTGGGAGAAGCCGCCGTGATCGTCGGGCACGCCGAGGGCGGCGTACTGCGCGTCGAGCAGTTCGCGGGCCGAGGCGACGATCGTCTTGAGGACGTCGCGCACCTCGAGATGCCTGCTCATGGCCAGCAGCGCGGAGCTGACCGCAGCGAGGCCGGACCGGGGGCCTTGACTCATGTCTCCACGCTAGCGGCGGGGTGTGACACCGGGGATCGGACCGCTGACCGCGACGGGGTGGTTCCGAGGTCCTAGGTCGGAGGTCCCGAGCGGTGAGGGCGGGGGCCGGGGTGGGTCCGCTCGGAGCGGGCGCCCGCGAGGGCGGCCGGGCGTCGCAGGCGCTCACGCAGAGCGTTGCGCGGGCAACTCGCGGTGAGAGCGGCGGGGTGGCGATGTGAGCCCGCACATAGGGCGCACATCACGTACGAACGGACATAGGAGACAGCTGGGCTCCGGATGAGCGGCACAGACGGTCCAGTCTGTCCTGATTTGCCCCTGGGTGATCCACTACCCGGCATCGTACGTCACACCTTTGCCTCCCGATTTTGCGGCCGCTAAGAATTGCCTCCGTCGCTCAGCGCCGCGGGTTCCGCCCCGCGGCGTTCGTGCGGGAAGAGCCCCTGTCCCCCGCCGATGTCCCCCGTCGGACGCAGAGCGACCTCCGCGCTATTCGAAGAGGTCCATTCCGCATGCCCAAGAACACCCAGAACCCCGGTCACCGTCGCGTGCCGACCAAGGCGCACAAGATCGCGCTCTCCGGTGTCGCCGCGCTCGGTGCCGCCGCCCTCGCGTTCTCCGTCGTCCCGGCCGGCGAGAAGACGACGACGGCCGAGGCCGGTTCCGCGGCTGCGGTGGCGTACGGCTCCGAGCAGGTCAAGGACGTCAAGGGCACGATCACCGACCAGCTCGCCGCCGCCAGCGTGAAGGTCGAGGCGATCGAGGCGCAGCAGAAGGCCGCCGCCGAGGCCGCCGCGAAGCGGAAGGCCGCGGCCGAGGCCCGGAAGAAGGCCGCCGAGGAAGCCGCCGAGAAGGCCGCGCGGGAGCGTGCCGCGAAGCAGTCCGCGAGCCGGTCCGCCCAGCGCGTCGCCATGAAGTCGGTCGCCGCCGTCAAGCCGGCCGCCGCGAAGAAGGTGTACGCGAACAACCTCGACGGCTGGATCCGCGAGGCGCTCGACGTCATGAAGAAGCACGGCATCCCGGGCTCCTACAGCGGCATCCACCGCAACATCATGCGGGAGTCCTCGGGCAACCCGAACGCCATCAACAACTGGGACATCAACGCCCGCAACGGCATTCCGTCGAAGGGCCTGCTCCAGGTGATCCCGCCGACCTTCCAGGCCTACCACGTCCCGGGCACGTCGTGGAACATCTACGACCCGGTCGCCAACATCGCCGCCGCGTGCAACTACGCGGCCGACCGCTACGGCTCGATGGACAACGTCAACAGCGCGTACTGAGGCCGCGCGGACCTCGGTACACAGCGCCGAAGGGCGGCACCCTCCTGACGGGGTGCCGCCCTTCGGCGTCGTACGGCGGTGCGTGGGGCCGTGACTACTTGCGCATGACCTCGGGCTCGTGGCGGCGCAGGAAGCGGGCCACGAAGAAGCCGCAGATCACGCCGAGCGCGATCAGGGCGGCCATGTCCAGGGTCCAGGTGCCCAGGCTGTGCTCCCACAGCGGGTCGTTGTCGGCACCCTCCTCGGGCGGGCTGATCTTGTTGAAGTCCAGCGTGGCGCCCGCGGCGGCGACCGCCCAGCGCGAGGGCATCAGGTACGAGAACTGGTTGACGCCGGCCGTGCCGTTCAGGGCGAAGAGGCAGCCGGTGAAGACGACCTGGATGATCGCGAACATCACCAGCAGCGGCATCGTCTTCTCGGCGGTCTTCACCAGCGAGGAGATGATCAGGCCGAACATCATCGAGGTGAAGCCCAGCGCCATGATCGGCAGGGACAGCTCGATGAGCGTGGCGCCGCCGAGGATCAGGCCCTCCTCGGGGATCTCGCGGGTGGCGAAGCCGATCACGCCGACCATGAGGCCCTGCGCCACGGTGATCAGGCCGAGCACGAACACCTTGGACATCAGGTACGCCGAGCGGGACAGGCCGGTGGCGCGCTCCCGCTCGTAGATGACCCGTTCCTTGATCAGCTCGCGGACGGAGTTGGCCGCGCCGGCGAAGCAGGCGCCGACGGCGAGGATCAGCAGGACGGTGGTGGCCGTGCCGTTCGGGATGATCCGGCCGGTCTGCGGATGGGCCGGGTTCGGCAGCAGTCCGCGGTCGGGGTCGATGAGGAGGCTCACCGCGCCGAGCACGGCCGGCAGGATCACCATCAGGGCGAGGAAGCCCTTGTCGGAGGCGATCACGGAGATGTAGCGGCGGACCAGTGTGATCCACTGCGACATCCAGCCCTGCGGCTTCGGCGGCCTGATGGCCTGCATCTGCGGCATCTGCACGGCCTGCGGGGCGACGGCGTCGATGTCCGCGGCGTACATCTGGTAGTGCTGCGAGCCCTTCCAGCGGCCCGCCCAGTCGTAGTCGCGGTAGTTCTCGAAGGCGGAGAAGACGTCGGCCCAGGTGTCGTAGCCGAAGAAGTTCAGCGCCTCCTCGGGCGGGCCGAAGTAGGCGACGGAGCCGCCGGGGGCCATCACCAGAAGCTTGTCGCACAGCGCCAGCTCGGCCACCGAGTGGGTGACGACGAGGACGGTGCGGCCGTCGTCGGCGAGGCCGCGCAGCAGCTGCATGACGTCGCGGTCCATGCCCGGGTCGAGGCCGGAGGTCGGCTCGTCCAGGAAGATCAGCGACGGCTTGGTCAGCAGCTCCAGGGCGACCGAGACGCGCTTGCGCTGGCCGCCGGAGAGCGAGGTGACCTTCTTGTCCTTGTGGATGTCGAGCTTCAGCTCGCGCAGCACCTCGTCGATGCGGGCCTCGCGCTCGGCGCCGGTGGTGTCGGCGGGGAAGCGGAGCTTGGCCGCGTACTTGAGGGCCTTCTTGACGGTCAGCTCCTTGTGCAGGATGTCGTCCTGCGGGACCAGACCGATGCGCTGGCGCAGCTCGGCGAACTGCTTGTAGAGGTTCCGGTTGTCGTAGAGGACCTCGCCCTGGTTGGCGGGCCGGTAGCCGGTCAGCGCCTTGAGCAGGGTGGACTTGCCGGAGCCCGACGGGCCGATGACCGCGATCAGCGACTTCTCCGGGACGCCGAACGAGACGTCCTTGAGGATCTGCTTGCCGCCGTCGACCGTGACGGTGAGGTGGCGGGCGGAGAAGGACACCTCACCGGTGTCGACGAACTCCTCCAGCCGGTCGCCGACGATCCGGA
This sequence comes from Streptomyces sp. NPDC052687, assembly GCF_040678395.1. Lineage (NCBI taxonomy): Bacteria > Bacillati > Actinomycetota > Actinomycetes > Kitasatosporales > Streptomycetaceae > Streptomyces > Streptomyces sp. NPDC052687. Next base: position 12,148 of record NZ_JBFATR010000015.1, read on the forward strand.
ACGTCGAGTGGCCGACGCCGACGATGTCGGTGGGGCCGAGCAGCGCGGAGCCGCCCTTGGGGATCGGCTGGCCGTTGACGTACGTGCCGTTGTGCGAGCCGAGGTCGCGGATCTCCATGCGGCCGTCGGGCGTGGCGTGGAACTCCGCGTGGTTGCGGGAGACCTGGAGGTCGGAGACGACCAGGTCGTTCTCCAGGGCACGGCCGATGCGCATGACGCGGCCGAGCGCGAACTGGTGGAACGTGGTGGGGCTGCGGTCGCCGCCGTAGACCGGCGGTGCCCCCGCGGCACCGCCGGGCACCTTCTGCGCGTAGTTCTCCACCGGGCCCTGCTGCTGCGGCGGGATGTGCGCGGCGTGCGGCTGCTGGGGCGGGCTCTGCGGCTGGTGCCAGCCGGGCTGGGCAGCCTGCTGCTGCGGGGCCGCCGGCTGCTGGTGCGCGGCCTGCTGTTGCGGCGCCTGCGGGTGCGGGGCTTGTGCCTGCGGCTGCTGGGCCCATCCGGCGCCGGCGCCCTGTGCGGCGTACGGCTGCTGGGCCTGCGGCTGCGGCTGTGCCTGCGGTGTCGCGGCGGCCGCGGCACCTGAGAGGGTCACGAGCGGGCCGTCGGTCGCGTTGCCGAGGTTCACCGCCGAGCCGGGACCGATCTCCATCTGATGGATCCGCCGGCCCTGCACGAACGTGCCGTTGGTGCTGCCATGGTCCTCGATGACCCAACTGCGGCCGTTGAAGCTGACCGTGGCGTGCCGCCAGGAGACCCTGGCGTCGTCGAACACGACGTCCCCCTGAGGGTCGCGTCCGAGTGTGTAGGCCCGGGACGCGTCCAGCGTCCAGGTCCGTCCGTTTGATTCCAGTACGAGTTCCGGCACTCCATGCCCCACTGAGTTGTCCCCCGAGTTACCCCCGTCGCGGGGAGTCTAGGGATGTCGAACATCGGGGGGAACTATTTCAGGAGCGGCCCCCTGACCGAAAGTCGGGCCTTGTGAAGACCGCGCGCGGGCGCATGGAAGCACTCTCGTTGACGGGGTGGAAACCTGCCCGGAGAGTGGTAATCCCCCGCGAGGGGGACATGCGCGGCAGTCGCGCCGCGCCGCGGATCGGGGGGTCTGCCATGAGCGTCGGGGACGGGCCGTACGGCACGAGGGTGCCCTGGGTGGATGTGCTGCTGTGCGCGATCGCCGCCCTGAGCTGGGCATTGATCGGGATGGCGGGCACGGCCGCGCTCGGACTGCGGCTGCTGGAGGCCGACGCGGCGGGCTCGTCGGGGCCGATGACCGCGACGGTGGTGGCGCTCGGGGCGGGTGGTTCGGTCACGCCGTCCGGGGACGTGTCCGTGTTCGGTCTGGAGGGCGCCGAGGCCACGACCGCCGTCGAGATCACGCCATGGGGCGTGAGTCTGGTCGGTGCGCTCCTTTTGTCCTGGTTCTTCCTACGGTCCTTGCGCGCGGCCGGAGTTGTCGTCGCGCCCGCCGAACTCCTCGCCCGCGCGGGGGCGGTGATCGTGCTGTTCGTGGCCACGCTGGGCGGGCTGGCGTGGGCCGGGCGGGATGTCATCACCTTCGACGGCGGGGCGCTGGAGGTGGACGAGCTGTTCGGAGGAGCCGGGGGCGGAGGCGCGGGCGGGGGCGGAGGCGCGGGCGGGTCGGACGGGGGTCTTGAGATCCCAGGGCTCGGGGACATCGGGGATGTCGGAGGCATCGGAGGGGCCGGAGGCATCGGAGGGGCCGGAGGCATCGGTGGCATAGGCGGGCTGCTGCCGGACCGGCTCGGTGATCTCGTCGACGCGGAGGCGGCGGTCGGGTTCAGCGTCGACACGGCGCCGACGCTGGCGGGAGGCGCGGCCTGGGTGACGGGGGTGCTGATCGTCGCCTTGCTGGCGTCGCGCCGGGCTCCGCTGCCGCGCGGCTGGGACGCGGTACACCGGGTGGTACGGCCGGCCGTGTCGGCGCTCGTCGCGGTGGTGCTGGTCGCCGTGGCCGCGGGGTGCGCCGCGGCGGCGTACGCGGCGACCGGCGACGACCACCCGAAGCGGATCGCGGGCGCGGCGCTGCTGGGGGCGCCGAACGGGGTGTGGCTGGGGCTGTCGGTGGGGTTGTTCGTGCCCTGGGACGGCGAGGCCTCGGGGGTTCTCGCGCGGTTCCTGCCCGACCCGCTCGACGACCTGCTCGTGGACACCGACCAGCCGGTCACGCTGGGGCGCCTGGCCGAGCTGGACGGGCGGGTGTGGCTGCTGGCGGTGGCGGCGGGTTCGGCGTTGCTGCTGGCGGGAGTGGTGCAGGCGGTCCGGACACCGGTCGGCGGGGCGGTGAGTGGCGGGTCGAGGTGGGGCGGAGCTGTGTCGAGGGGCGGGCGCGATGAGGACGGGGGCGGGGCGCGTGGCGGGCGCGGTGGGCACGGGGGCGTGTCGAGCGGCGGGCGCGATGAGGACGGGGACGAGACGTGTGGCGGGCGGGGGCGGGGCGCCGTCGGTTTCGCGGGGCGTTGTGCGCTGCGGCTGGGCGTGATGACGGCGTGTGCGCTGCCGCTGCTCGGGCTGGCGACGGAGGTGTCGCTCGACGCCTCGCTGTCCGTACTGGGGATCGACGCGTTCGGGGCCGGTGTCGAGCTGAGCGCGCACCTGGGCACGGCGCTGCTGCTCGGCGCGGTCTGGGGCGCGGCGGCGGGGGCCGGTGGGGCGCTGCTGGCCTGGTCGTGCGGGGTCGCGGGGCGGCGGGTGGCACCGCTGGCACGGGGTGACGCCGGGCGGCCCCGCGCCGCGTATCCGGAGGGGCCGGGCCCCTACGCCCCGGGGACTCCGTACCGGCCACCGAACCCCGCGACGAATCCGTATCTGCGGCTGCCGGGGCGTTCGCGGGACCGGGACACGGAGGTGCTGCGGAGGTCGGATGCGCAGGCAGGTGCCGGCGGGGCGCCCGTTGGTCGCTCCGGGGACGGGGCGGCACCCCCGGAGCCCCCGCCCCTCGCGGACGAGGGGCTGTACGGCGCCCCGACCGTGGCGCGCGGCATGGAGCCGCCAGCGCGGTCTCCGCAGCGGCCACCGGGGGCGGGGGTGGGGTCGGGAGGGCGGTCAGGTGGCCGGCCAGGGGAACGGTCGAGTGAGCATGCGCCTCGGCGGCCCGGCTCGCCGGAGGACGGGGTGCCGCCGCCTCCTCCGCCGCCGCCCGCGCCACCGAGGCGGGGCCCCGGCAGGAACGAGCCCCCGCGGCGGGGCGGGCCCCGGCCGCCGCGCGAGGACCCCGGATAGGCGCCGGCAGGTCGGCGCGATCAGGGCCGCTGACGTGGACGGCGGTCAGCGCTCGTCGGATACGGACTGGAAGCGCTCGTCGGATACAGGCTCGCCGCCACCTCCTCCACCCCCGACGCACTGCCCAGGCGGGCTTCGGCAGGAACGAGCCGCCGCGGCAGAGCGGGCCCCGGCCGCCGCGCGAGGAGTTCGGGCAGGCACCGCGGGCCTACGCCACCTGGCCGGGCCTACGCCACCTGGGCCGGTGGCGTGGACGGCCGTCAGCGCTCACCGGGTACAGGTTCGCCGGACGACGGCCCGCCGCCACCTCCTCCGCCCCGCACGCGCCGCCCAGACTGGCCCGGCAGCAACGTGCCGCTGCGGCGAGACGGGCTCCCCCGTCGCGCCAACGGCCCGGCAGACGCCGGCAGAGCGGCGGGATCGGGCGCGGTGATGTGGACGGCGGTCGGCGCTCGTCGGGTCGGGCTCGCCAAGAGGGGCCCGTCGCCGCCTTCCCGCCGCCGGACGGGCCGCACCAGCCGAGGCCCGGCAGCAGGCGGGCCTGCCAGCAATGAGCCTCCGTGGTCCGGGGAGTCCAGGGCCTCGTGAGAGAGGTCCGCGCGGGACTTGGTCACGTGGGCGTCATGCGGGCGACGCGTAGTGTTCCGTGTCCGCTGGGCGGACCTCGGGCGCGGGCGGCACTGCGTGCCGGTTACCGTGGGAGCACCATGAGCGCTTCGCAGACCTCTGACGTCCCCACTCTCCTGGTCAAGATCTTCGGCAAGGACAGGCCGGGTCTCACCGCCGGACTCTTCGACACCCTGGCCGCCTACTCCGTCGACGTGGTCGACATCGAGCAGGTCGTGACCCGGGGCCGGATCGTGCTGTGCGCGCTCGTGACCGAGCCGCCCCACGGGCTGGAGGGCGACCTGCGGGCCACCGTCCACAGCTGGGCGGAGTCGATGAAGATGCAGGCCGAGATCATCTCCGGCCTCGGCGACAACCGTCCGCGTGGTCACGGCCGCTCCCTGGTGACCGTGCTCGGCCACCCGCTGACCGCGGAGGCCACCGCCGCCATCGCCGCCAAGATCACCAAGGCGGGGGGCAACATCGACCGTATCTTCCGGCTCGCCAAGTACCCCGTCACCGCCATGGAGTTCGCGGTGTCCGGTGTGGAGACCGAGCCGCTGCGCACCACCCTGGTCACCGACGCGGCGGCGCTCGGTGTGGACGTGGCGGTCGTCGCGGCCGGGCTGCACCGGCGGGCTCAGCGCCTGGTCGTGATGGACGTGGACTCGACGCTCATCCAGGACGAGGTCATCGAGCTGTTCGCCGCCCACGCGGGCTGCGAGGACAAGGTCGCCGAGGTGACGGCGGCGGCGATGCGCGGGGAGCTGGACTTCGAGCAGTCGCTGCACGCGCGGGTGGCGCTGCTGAAGGGTCTGGACGCCTCGGTGGTGGACAAGGTGCGCAGCGAGGTGCGGCTGACGCCGGGTGCCCGCACCCTCATCCGTACGCTGAAGCGGCTCGGCTACCAGGTGGGTGTCGTCTCGGGCGGCTTCACCCAGGTCACGGACGATCTGAAGGAGCGCCTGGGTCTCGACTTCGCCCAGGCCAACACGCTGGAGATCGTCGACGGCAAGCTGACCGGCAAGGTCACCGGCGAGATCGTGGACCGCGCGGGCAAGGCGCGGCTGCTGCGCCGGTTCGCCGCGGAGGCGGGCGTACCGCTGTCGCAGACCGTGGCGATCGGCGACGGCGCCAACGACCTCGACATGCTGAACGCGGCGGGGCTCGGTGTCGCCTTCAACGCCAAGCCGGTGGTGCGGGAGGCCGCGCACACGGCGGTGAACGTGCCGTTCCTCGACACCGTGCTGTACCTGCTCGGCGTGACCCGCGAAGAGGTCGAGGCGGCGGACGCGCACGAGGAGGGCTAGTCCGGGCCGCCGCGGCGGACGTTCCGAGGGGCCGGTGCTCACCTGCGGTGCGTGCCGGCCCCTGTGTCTGTGCGGGGTCGGCTCAGTCGCTCGGCGCCCAGTAGTCGAGCAGGGTGGCCACGCCCGGCTCCAGGGTCTTCCAGGGGCCGGGGAAGGACAGCACGGCGAAGGCGGCGGCCGGAAAGCCCCGGCGGGACATCCGCTGCCGTGCCTCCGCCTCGGAGGAGGCGGCCAGCACCTCGGCGAGACCGTGCACGCCGGGGTTGTGGCCGATCAGGAGGACGTTCTGGGCGTCGTCGGGGGTTTCGTTGAGCAGGGCGATCAGCTCGCCGGGCGAGGCCTCGTAGATCCGCTCCTCGTAGACCGTCTTCGGGCGGTGCGAGAACTCGTGGACGGCGAGCTTCCAGGTCTCTCGGGTGCGGGTCGCGGTGGAGCAGAGGGCCAGGTCGAAGGGGATACCGGTGTCGGCCAGCCTGCGTCCGGCTTCGGCGGCGTCCTTGCGGCCCCGTTCGGCAAGCGGCCGCTCGTGGTCGTTCACCTGTGGCCAGTCGGCCTTCGCATGCCGGAAGAGGACGATCCTGCGGGGTTCTGCGACGCTCATGACTCCCAGCTTCGCATGAAACAGGCCACGTGGCGCAGGGAGTTGACGGGCGGCCGCGGTCGTGCTCAGCGGGTGAGCAGCTGCTGGGCGCGCTCCAGGAGCCGGGCTATGGCGGGGTCGCCGGCCGCCGCGTGGGCGTCGGACGGGTGGAGGATCAGCGTCAGCAGCGCGGCGAAGGCGAGCACCGGCAGGGCGAGGGCCCACCAGGGCAGCCGCGCGTCGGCGCCGCGCGACGTCACCGGGCGGGGGCGGGGCTGGGTGCGGGCCTGCATGGTGCCTCCGTGGATCCGTGCGGACTGGGCGGCCGCCTCCAGCGGCCACACCAACGACGCTACGGAATCGTGAGCCGCCGCCCCATCCGGTGATCCACCCACTTCACCCTGAGCCTCACCCCCTAGGGGACAGGGGGGACAGCCCTACCAAGCGGCCTCAGGGCGCGGCGATCGACGCGATGACGGCGATGATCACGAAGATGGCGAAGAACGAGCCGAAGACGAGCAGCATCTTCTTCTGGCCGTTCTGGGGGTTCGGCTCGAGCACTGGCATACGGCAAGTGTCGCACCCGCCGCGGCGCCCGGCCCGGCCGGGGTCCGTGCCACACCCGCCCGGCCGAAGTCCGTGCCAAACCGCCCGGCCGGGGGTCCGTGCCAAACCGCCCGGCCGGGGGTCCGTGCCAAACCGCCCGGCCGGGGTCCGTGCCACGTGCCGCCCGGCCCCGCCGGGTTCCTCAGCGGGCGGCCGCCTCCTCCTCCACCGTGCGGTCCCGGCCGGCCAGCCAGCCCACGGCCATCTGCGGGATCATCAGGGCCACCATCAGCGCGATGGGCAGCCCCCAGCCGCCGCTGTGCTGGTAGAGCACGCCCACCAGGAGCGGGCCGGGGATGGAGAGCAGATAGCCGGTGCTCTGGGCGAACGCGGACAGCTGGGCCACCCCCGCACCGGACCGCGCGCGCATCCCGACCATGGTCAGGGCGAGCGGGAAGGCGCAGTTGGACACGCCCAGCAGCAGGGCCCAGGCCCAGGCGCCGGCGGCCGGGGCGAAGTACAGGCCGGCGTATCCGGCCAGGCCGCAGACGCCGAGCGCGAGCACGATGGGTCCCTGCTGGGGCAGCCGGGTGGCCAGGCGCGGGATGACGAAGGCCAGCGGCACGCCCATCACCATGGTGACGGCGAGCAGCAGACCGGCCGTACCGGCGGCGACACCCGCGTCGCGGAAGATCTGGGCCATCCAGCCCATCGTGATGTAGGCGGCGGTCGCCTGGAGCCCGAAGAACACGGCGAGCGCCCACGCGGTACGGCTGCGGGTGATGCGCAGCGCGGGCACCTGTGCCTCGCCCCGGACTGTGCCCGCCGCGTCCGTCCGCCCGGTGCCCGGTGACGCCTCCCGGTCCCCGCCCGGCGAAGCCTCCCGGCCCCCGCCCGGAGTGGTCCCCCGGTCCCGGAGCACCGGCAGCCACGGCAGTACGGCCGCCGCCGCGAGCGCGGCCCACACGGCGAGCCCGGACCGCCAGTCGCCGCCCAGCGCGTCGGTGACCGGAACGGTCACGGCGGCGGCGGTGGAGGTGCCGAGGGCGAGCGCCATGGAGTACGCGCCGGTCATGGAACCGACCCGGTCGGGGAACCAGCGCTTGACGATGACCGGCATGAGGACGTTGCTGACCGCTATGCCCATCAACGCGAGCGCGCTGGCGGCCAGGAAGCCGGGCGTGCCACCGGTGTACGGCCGGATGGCCAGGCCCGCGGCGATGGCCGCCGTGCCGGCGCACACCACCGCGGCGGGCCCGAAGCGGCGGGCCAGGCGGGGCGCCATGACACCGAAGACGGCGAAGCAGAGCGGCGGCACGGAGGTGAGCAGTCCGGCGACGCTGCCGCTCATGCCGAGGCCGTCGCGGACCTCCTCCAGCAGCGCGCCGAGGCTGGTGATGGCGGGGCGGAGGTTCAGGGCGGACAGCATGATGCCGAGGACGACCAGGCGTGTGGTCCACGCGCGCATGGTGGTGCTGTTGCGCGCCGGCGCGCCCGCACCGCCGGCCGGACCGGGCGCGTCGGCCGCGCCGGTCCTCCCGGCCACACCCGTCTGCGCGCCGGTCCCGGTGCCGCGCGGCGACGGCTCGCGTACGTCCGAGTGGTTCCTCGTCTGGATTTCCTCGCTTGCCATGCCGACCATCATAGAATCATGGGATGATTGGTTGTCCATTCCCCGGGCGTCCGCTGCCGCCCGTCCCGTGCGAAGGTGTGCCATGCCCTTGAGCCACCCCCGTCGTTCGGCGCTGTCCGAGCAGGTCATCGCCGAGCTGCGCAACCAGATCACCTCGGGCGAGTGGCCGGTCGGCTCCCGGATCCCGACCGAGCCGGAGCTGGTGGAACAGCTCGGCGTCGCCCGCAACACGGTCCGTGAGGCGGTCCGCGCGCTCGCGCACAACGGCCTGCTGGACATCCGCCAGGGTTCCGGCACCTACGTCGTGGCCACCAGCGAGCTGGCCGGCGTGATGCACCGCCGTTTCGCGGACGCGGACCCCCGGCACGTGGCGGAGCTGCGGTCCGCCCTGGAGTCGGCCGCCGCGAAGCTGGCCGCCGAGCGGCGCACCGAGAAGGACCTGAAGCAGCTGGACGCACTGCTGGAGCGGCGCGAGGAGGCCTGGGCGGCGGGCGACAAGGAACGGTTCGTGACCGCGGACGCCACCTTCCACCTGGCGGTGGTGTCCGCCTCCCACAACGACGTCATGACGGCGATGTACGCGGATCTCGGCGAGGTCCTGCGGGACTGGCTGCGCGAGGACGTCGGCGAGACCCTGTCGCCCGAGACCCACATGGACCACGGGCGGCTGGTGGACGCCATCCGCGCGGGCGACGCGCAGACCGCGGCGGTGGAGGCGGCGGACTATCCGTTCCAGTGCCGGTTCAGCTCCCCCGGTTCTGGTGGCTGACCCACACCGCGCGGACCTCCTTCCAGCACCGGCCGGTCAGCCGTACGGTCATCGCGGGCCCGGCGTCGACCGGGGCGCTGTCGGTGTCCAGGTCCCACCAGCGGTCGCACTCGATGTGCAGCCGTACGCGGTCGGTCTCGACATAGGGGTTGTGGCAGTGGGCGGTCACCTCGGAGCCGCGCACGCGGGTGCGGCACTCGGCGCCGAACGGCTTCGGCGCCTGCGGCTCCCGTACCTCCACGCGCGCGTGGGGCATCGCTTCGTACGACAGGGACAGCACCAGGGCTACGGCTACGGTCACTGAGGCCAGGCTGCGGAACAGGCGCACAAGGGGACCTCCTCGGCCGTGCTGGGGAGGGACGCGCGAGGTGAACGTGTACTCCAGGGTGCCCAGTTGTCCCCCGGCTCCGCCCGGCCGGATAGGCCGAACGGGGGACACGGAAAAAGGCCCGCACCACACAGGTGCGGGCCTTTCGGCCGATGGACCGGCGACGATCAGCGGCTAGGTGCGAGCCCTCGCGGACTCACGCGCCGATCGCGTGCAGACCGCCGTCGACGTGGATGATCTCGCCCGTGGTCTTCGGGAACCAGTCGCTCAGCAGGGCGACGACGCCGCGGCCGGCCGGCTCGGGGTCCTTCAGGTCCCACTCGAGCGGGGAGCGGCTGTCCCACACGGTGGCCAGCTCGCCGAAGCCCGGGATGGACTTGGCGGCCATGGAGCCGAGTGGACCGGCCGAGATCAGGTTGCAGCGGATGTTCTGCTTGCCCAGGTCACGCGCCATGTAGCGGTTGGTCGCCTCCAGGGCGGCCTTGGCCGGGCCCATCCAGTCGTACTGCGGCCAGGCGAACTGCGCGTCGAAGGTGAGGCCGACGACCGAGCCGCCGTTCTGCATCAGCGGCAGGCAGGCCATGGTCAGCGACTTCAGGGAGAACGCCGAGACGTGCATGGCCGTGGCGACCGACTCGAACGGCGTGTTGAGGAAGTTGCCGCCGAGGGCGTCCTGCGGGGCGAAGCCGATGGAGTGGACGACACCGTCGAGGCCGCCGAGCTCCTCCCCGACGACGTCGGCCAGCCGCCCGAGGTGCTCGTCGTTGGTGACGTCCAGCTCGATGACCTTGGTGGGCTTCGGGAGCTTCTTGGCGATGCGCTCGGTCAGCGTGGGCCGCGGGAACGCGGTCAGGATGATCTCGGCGCCCTGCTCCTGGGCCAGCTTGGCGGTGTGGAAGGCGATGGAGGCCTCCGTCAGCACGCCGGTGATCAGGACGCGCTTGCCCTCGAGAATTCCGCTCATGGTGATCAGTGACCCATTCCCAGTCCGCCGTCAACGGGGATGACGGCTCCAGTGATGTACGAGGCGTCGTCCGAGGCGAGGAACCGCACCGCTGCGGCGACCTCCTCCGGCTGCGCGTACCGGCCGAGCGGGACCTGCGACACGATGTTCGCGCGCTGCTCGTCGGTGAGCACCTTGGTCATGTCGGTGTCGACGAAGCCGGGCGCGACGACGTTGAAGGTGATGTTGCGCGAGCCCAGCTCTCGGGCCAGGGAGCGCGCGAAGCCGACGAGGGCGGCCTTGGAGGCGGCGTAGTTCGCCTGACCCGCGGAACCGAGCAGTCCGACGACCGAGGAGATCAGCACGACGCGGCCCTTCTTGGCGCGCAGCATGCCGCGGTTGGCGCGCTTGACCACGCGGAAGGTGCCGGTGAGGTTGGTGTCGATGACCGAGGTGAAGTCCTCCTCGGTCATCCGCATCAGCAGCTGGTCCTTGGTGACACCGGCGTTGGCGACCAGTACCTCGACCGGGCCGTGCTGGGCCTCGATCTCCTTGTAGGCCTGCTCCACCTGCTCGGGGTCGGTGATGTCGCACTTCACGGCGAGAAAACCGGCCGGCGGCTCCCCCGAGCGGTACGTGATCGCGACCTTGTCGCCGGCGTCGGCGAACGCGCGGGCGATGGCGAGGCCGATGCCCCGGTTGCCTCCGGTGACGAGAACCGAGCGGCTCAACGGATCACCCTTTCGATAGCGGTCAGATTCCCCGCCCGGGCACCTGGACGACAGGCGGCGATGACAGGCGGCTTCACCGAAAACCTATCGGTCGACTCCACGCGTCGGACATTCGGGCACCGACAGTGGCGCAGGGGCGGCACTGTCGAATCCCTACAGAAAGCTCCGGACACCGGACGCAAACCTGTGGTCCGGGCCCCCGCGGGCGCGACATGATCGGAGCCGACAGGCGACGACAGCAGGGAGACCTCGGGTGCCTCATACCATCGACGAAGCCTTCACGGCGCTTCCGCTACGCGCCCTCGCCGACGCCGCTCTCGCACGTGCGCGGGCGCTGGGGGCCGAGCACGCGGACTTCCGGTTCGAGCGGGTGCGCAGCGCGTCCTGGCGGCTGCGGGACGGCAAGCCGTCCGGGTCGTCGGACACCACCGACCTGGGCTACGCGGTGCGGGTGGTGCACGGCGGGACGTGGGGGTTCGCGTCCGGCGTGGACCTGACCATGGACGCCGCGGCCAAGGTGGCGAGCCAGGCCGTGGCGATGGCGAAGCTCTCGGCGCAGGTGATCAAGGCCGCCGGCAGCGACGAGCGCGTCGAGCTGGCCGACGAGCCGGTGCACGCGGACAAGACGTGGATCTCGTCGTACGAGATCGATCCGTTCACGGTGCCCGACGAGGAGAAGGCGGGCCTGCTGGCGGAGTGGAGCCGGCGGCTGCTCGCGGCCGACGGGGTGGACCACGTGGACGCCTCGCTGCTCACCGTGCACGAGAACAAGTTCTACGCCGACACGGCCGGGACCGTGACGACCCAGCAGCGGGTGCGGCTGCATCCGCAGCTCACCGCGGTGGCGGTGGACGACTCCAGCGGCGAGTTCGACTCCATGCGCACCCTCGCCCCGCCGGTCGGCCGCGGCTGGGAGTACCTGACCGGCACCGGCTGGGACTGGGACAAGGAGCTGGCCGAGATCCCGGAGCTGCTCGCGCAGAAGATGCGCGCGCCGAGCGTGGAGCCGGGGCTGTACGACCTCGTCGTGGACCCGTCCAACCTGTGGCTGACGATCCACGAGTCCATCGGGCACGCCACCGAGCTGGACCGGGCGCTCGGCTACGAGGCGGCGTACGCCGGGACCTCGTTCGCCACCTTCGACCAGCTCGGCAAGCTGCGGTACGGCTCGGAGCTGATGAACGTCACCGGTGATCGCACCGCCGAGCACGGCCTCGCGACCATCGGGTACGACGACGAGGGCGTCGAGGCGCAGTCCTGGGACCTGGTGAAGCAGGGCACGCTTGTGGGGTACCAGCTGGACCGCAGGATCGCGAGGCTGACCGGGCTCGGGCGGTCCAACGGCTGCGCCTTCGCCGACTCGCCCTCCCACGTGCCGGTGCAGCGGATGGCCAACGTGTCGCTGCAACCGGATCCCGCGGGGATGTCGACCGAGGACCTGATCGGCGGCGTCGACCGCGGCATCTACGTCGTCGGGGACCGCTCCTGGTCCATCGACATGCAGCGCTACAACTTCCAGTTCACCGGCCAGCGCTTCTTCAAGATCGAGAACGGGCGGATCACCGGGCAGCTGCGGGACGTCGCCTACCAGGCGACGACCACCGACTTCTGGGGGTCGATGGCCGCGGTCGGCGGCCCGCAGACCTATGTCCTGGGCGGCGCCTTCAACTGCGGCAAGGCCCAGCCGGGCCAGGTCGCCGCCGTCTCCCACGGCTGCCCGTCCGCCCTCTTCCGGGGCGTCAACATTCTGAACACCACCCAGGAGGCCGGCCGATGAGCGCCCCGGTGAACAAGCCGCACGAGATCGTCGAGCGGGCTCTGGAACTGTCCCGCGCGGACGGCTGTGTCGTGATCGCGGACGAGCGGTCCACCGCCAACCTGCGCTGGGCGGGCAACGCGCTGACCACGAACGGTGTCACGCGCGGGCGCACCCTCACGGTGATCGCGACCGTCGACGGCAAGGAGGGCACGGCCTCCGGCGTGGTGTCCCGGTCCGCGGTGACCGCGGACGAGCTCGAGCCGCTGGTACGGGCCGCGGAGGCCGCCGCGCGCGGTGCCGCGCCCGCCGAGGACGCCCGTCCCCTCGTCACGGACGTGCCCGCCTCCCCCGGCTTCACGGACGCCCCCGCGGAGACCTCCTCGGCCGTGTTCGCGGACTTCGCGCCCGCCCTCGGCGAGGCCTTCGCCCGCGCGCGGGCGGGCGGCCGGGAGCTGTACGGCTTCGCCAACCACGAGCTGACCAGCAGCTACCTCGGTACGTCCACGGGGCTGCGGCTGCGCCACGACCAGCCCAACGGGACGCTGGAGCTGAACGCCAAGTCCCCGGACCGCACCCGCTCCGCGTGGGCCGGGCGCTCCACCCGGGACTTCACGGACGTCGACCCTGCGGCGCTCGACGCGGAGCTGGCCGTACGCCTCGGCTGGGCCGAGCGCCGGATCGAGCTGCCCGCGGGCCGCTACGAGACGCTGCTGCCGCCGACCGCGGTCGCCGACCTGCTGATCTACCAGATGTGGTCGGCGTCGGGCCGGGACGCCGCCGAGGGCCGGACGGTGTTCTCCCAGCCGGGCGGCGGCACCCGGCTGGGCGAGAAGCTGAGCGAGCTGCCGCTCACCCTGCGCAGCGACCCGCACGAGCCGGGCCTGGAGGCCGCGCCGTTCGTGCTGGCGCACTCCTCCGGCGGCGACTCGTCGGTGTTCGACAACGGGCTGCCGCTCACCGCCACCGAGTGGATCGCGCGGGGCGAGCTGAAGCACCTGATCACCAGCCGACACAGCGCGGAACTGACCGGGCTGCCGGTGTCGCCGGGCATCGACAACCTGATCCTGGACGGCGGCGACGACCGCTCCCTGGACGAGATGGTGGCGAGCACCGAGCGCGGGCTGCTGCTGACCTGCCTGTGGTACATCCGCGAGGTCGACCCGGCGACGCTGCTGCTCACCGGCCTGACCCGGGACGGGGTGTACCTGGTGGAGAACGGCGAGGTGACCGGCGAGGTGAACAACTTCCGGTTCAACGAGTCGCCGGTCGGCCTGCTCGGACGGGCCACGGAAGCCGGGCGTACGGAGAAGACGCTGCCGAGGGAGTGGAGCGACTGGTTCACCCGGGCCGCCATGCCGCCGCTGCGGGTGCCCGACTTCAACATGAGCTCCGTCAGCCGGGGCGTCTGAGCAGTCGGCCCCCTCGCTGTCGGTGGCCCCCCATAGACTGGGGCGAGCCCTTTTCACCGTTCAAGGAGACATACGACCGTGACGGACATCGTCGACGAGCTGAAGTGGCGCGGGCTGTTCGCCCAGTCCACTGACGAGGACGCTTTGCGCAAGGCGCTCGCGGACGGTCCCGTCACGTTCTATTGCGGTTTCGACCCGACCGCGCCGTCCCTGCACGTGGGCCATCTGGTGCAGGTGCTCACCGTGCGCCGGCTCCAGCAGGCCGGGCACCGGCCGCTGGCGCTGGTGGGCGGCGCGACGGGTCTGATCGGCGACCCGCGCCCGACCGCCGAGCGCACCCTGAACGACCCGGAGACGGTCGCCGGCTGGGTCGGCAAGCTCCGCGCCCAGATCGAGCCGTTCCTGTCCTTCGAGGGCGAGAACGCGGCCGTGATGGTCAACAACCTCGACTGGACCGCGGGCCTGTCCGCGATCGAGTTCCTGCGCGACATCGGCAAGCACTTCCGCGTCAACAAGATGCTGACGAAGGACTCGGTCGCCCGGCGGCTGGAGTCCTCCGAGGGCATCAGCTACACGGAGTTCAGCTACCAGATCCTCCAGGGCATGGACTTCCTCCAGCTCTACCGGCGCTACGGCTGCACGCTCCAGCAGGGCGGCAGCGACCAGTGGGGCAACCTCACGGCCGGCCTGGACCTGATCCACAAGCTGGAGCCGGGCGCCGAGGTGCACGCGCTGGCGACCCCGCTGATGACGAAGGCGGACGGCACCAAGTTCGGCAAGACCGAGGGCGGCGCCGTCTGGCTCGACCCGGAGATGACCACGCCGTACGCGTTCTACCAGTTCTGGCTGAACGTGGACGACCGCGACATCTCCCGGTACATGCGGATCCTGTCCTTCAAGCCCCGCGAGGAGCTGGAGGAGCTGGAGCGGCAGACCGAGGAGCGGCCGCAGGCCCGGGCCGCGCAGCGCGCGCTCGCCGAGGAGCTGACCACGCTGGTGCACGGCGCCGACCAGACGGCCGCCGTGATCGCCGCGTCGAAGGCCCTCTTCGGCCAGGGTGAGCTGACCGACCTGGACGAGCGGACGCTGGCCGCGGCGCTGTCCGAGGTGCCGCACATCCGGGTCGCCGAGCTGGGCCCGGTCGTCGACCTGTTCGCCGAGGTCGGCCTGGTGGCCAGCAAGTCGGCCGCGCGGCGGACCGTGAAGGAGGGCGGCGCCTACGTGAACAACGTGAAGGTCGCCTCGGAGGACGCCGTCCCGGCCGCGGAGGACCTGCTGCAAGGGCGGTGGCTCGTGCTGCGGCGCGGCAAGAAGAACCTCGCCGCCGTGGAGGTCGCCCCGGCGTGAGCGCCGCCGCGCGGTGAGCGCTCCGGCGTGAGCGCCGCGCGGTGAGCGCTCCAGCGTGAGCGCCGCCGCGGTGAGCGCTCCGGCGCGAGCGCCGCAGGAGTGCGGGTGAGCTGCCGGCCGCGGCTTTCGTCGCGGTTTATCGCGCAGTTCCCCGCGCCCCTGGGCGCGCGCTTCGCGCTATACCCGGTGTTTGCGCTTGCCCAGCGTCGCCATGTACAGCATGTCGCCCACGGCCACGATGATGATGGCGGCCACGAGCTGGAAGGCGTGCCGGCTCCAGTCGATGCCGGGCGTCTCCTCCACACCGAAGCCCCGCGCTATGGCGTTGCCGGCGATCGCGCCGAGCATGCCGAAAATGGTGACCAGCCAGATGGGACTGTGCTGTTTGCCCGGAATGATCGCCTTCGCGATCAGGCCCAGCACCAATCCCACGATGATCGCCCACAACCAGCCCATGGTTGCCTCCTCGTCCGGCTCGACGTGAGCAGTACGCCCAGTTTCGGCCCGTGCGCCGTACGGCGCATGTCGGGCGCGGCCGTACGCGTCACCGGCCGGGCCGTACACGGGACCCGGCGGGCCCGTTCGCGCAGGCGAGAGGGCGACCCGGTCTCGTGGGCGGCGCGGGCGCGGCGTACCGTGGAGATGTCCCGGCCGGATGTCCGACCGGTGCGGCGGACGTCGGGACGGGCCTGGGAGAGTCCGATGCGGGCGGATGGTGGAATGTGATGCGGAAACTGAGGGACGGCGGGAACGCCCAGGTGTTCCGGATCACCGGAGCCCGGCAGGGCCTCCAGGACGACGTCCGCGGGCGGCAGCGCCGGTACGTCATCTCGATGAGCGTCCGGACGGTCTCGGTGATCCTGGCCGCGGTGCTCTGGAACGTGGAGCGGCACGTCGCGATCGTGGCGCTGGTGCTCGGCGCGGTGCTGCCCTACATCGCCGTGGTGATCGCGAACGCGGGGCGGGAGAACGCGCCGTCGCTGCCCTCCACGTTCGTGGCCGTGCCGCCGAGGACGATGATCGAGCCGCCGCGAGCGGAATCCCCGGCGGAAGGCACGGCGGACGATCCGGGTCCGGGGGCACGGAACTGAGCCTCGGGACGGGCCCCGTGCCAAGCTCAGGAAAAGCTCAGATCAATCTGTTGTTCCGGTGCCCGGCAACCGGTTACGCGTGACATACTGCGTACGCGCTCCGCATCCCCCGTCGGAGCGATGGACCGACGCCGGGCAGCTCCCCCCGTGGCTGCTCGGCGTCGTTTTTTCTGTGCGGCTGTGAGACGAAGCGTGAGTGACGAGAACTCCCCCATCTGTTCCGCCAAGGGCTGCCGGGCCGCCGCCGTGTGGGTGCTGGCCTGGAACAACCCGAAGATCCATACGCCGGAGCGACGCAAGACGTGGCTCGCGTGCGAGGAGCATCGCGAGCATCTGTCGCAGTTCCTGGGCGTCCGGGGGTTCCTCAAGGACGTCGTACCGCTCGCGGAGTGGGAACAGCAGCAGCCAAGCTGACGCGCCGTCCCCGCCCCGCGCCTCTGCCGGGTGCTCCGCTAGCCGCCGATCGCGGACATCGGCCGGTCCGGCTGGACGAACGTGGGGTCGTCCAGGCCCGCGCCGGCCTTCTTGCCCCACATGGCCAGGCGCCAGACGCGGGCGATCTCCTCGTCGGGGGCGCCGGAGCGCAGGGCGGCCCTGAGGTCGGTCTCCTCGGTGGCGAAGAGGCATGTGCGGACCTGGCCGTCGGCGGTGAGGCGGGTGCGGTCGCAGGCGGAGCAGAACGGGCGGGTGACGGAGGCGATCACCCCCACGCGGTGCGGTCCGCCGTCGACCAGCCAGCGCTCGGCCGGTGCCGAGCCGCGGGCCTCGTCGCCCTCGGCGGTCAGCTCGAAGCGGGTGCGCAGGGAGGTCAGGATGTCGCCTGCGGTGATCATGCCGTCGCGCTTCCAGCCGTGCTGGGCGTCCAGGGGCATCTGCTCGATGAACCGCAGTTCGTAGTCGTGCTCGACGGCCCAGGCCAGGAGGTCGGGAGCCTCGTCGTCGTTGAGGCCCGGCATGAGGACCGAGTTGACCTTGACGGGGGTGAGGCCGGCCTCGCGGGCGGCGTGCAGACCCTCGAGGACGTCCTTGTGGCGGTCGCGGCGGGTGAGGGCCTTGAAGACGTCGGGGCGCAGGGTGTCCAGCGAGACGTTGACCCGGTCCAGGCCGGCGGCCTTCAGGGCGGCGGCGGTGCGCTTGAGGCCGATGCCGTTGGTGGTCAGCGACATCTGGGGGCGCGGGGCGAGGGCGGCGACCCGCTCGACGATGCCGACGAGACCCGGGCGCAGCAGGGGCTCGCCGCCGGTGAAGCGGACCTCCCTGATGCCGAGGGAGGTGACGGCGATGCCGATGAGGCGGACGATCTCGTCGTCCGTGAGCAGGTCCGGCTTGGCCAGCCACTGCAGGCCCTCCTCGGGCATGCAGTAGGTGCAGCGCAAGTTGCACCGGTCGGTCAGCGAGACGCGCAGGTCGGTGGCCACCCGGCCGTAGGTGTCGATGAGCACGAGGCCCCCTCCCGTCGCGGATCGGTCGTCCCGGTCGTCTGTCCTCAGGTGCGAGCCTACGTGACACCCCTGACAGTGACACCAGCCCGATCCCACGACGTAAGACGCGGCCGGGTCGTAGGTACCTACCAGGAACCCACGGCCCGGCCGCTCGGAGGATCGGCTCAGTGCGCTCCGGTGCCGGTCAGCGACCGCACCTCCAGCTCGGCGTACTTGCCCTTGTCGGGCTCCTCCTTGGACAGGACGGTGCCGAGCCAGCCCATCAGGAAGCCGAACGGGATGGAGATGATGCCCGGGTTCTTCAGCGGGAACCAGGCGAAGTCGACGTCGGGGAACATCGCCTTGGGGTCGCCGGAGACGACGGGCGAGAACAGCACCAGGCCGACGGCGACGATCAGACCGCCGTAGATCGACCACAGGGCGCCCTGGGTGGTGAACCGCTTCCAGAACAGGCTGTAGAGGATCGTCGGCAGGTTGGCGGAGGCGGCGACCGCGAAGGCGAGGGCGACCAGGCCGGCGACGTTCAGGTCGCGGGCGAGGGCGCCCAGCAGGATGGAGACGGCGCCGATGCCGATGGTGGCGAGGCGGGCCGCCCGGACCTCCTCCTTCTCGGTGGCCTGCCCCTTGCGGATGACGTTCGCGTAGATGTCGTGGGCGAACGACGAGGACGAGGCGAGCGTCAGGCCCGCGACCACGGCGAGGATCGTCGCGAAGGCCACCGCCGAGATCGTGGCGAGCAGGATCGCGCCCCACGCGGAGTCGACGCCGCCCAGGTGCAGGGCGAGCAGCGGCGCGGCGGTGTTGCCGGACGGGTTGGACGCGATGATCTCTTCCTGGGAGATCAGCGCGGCTGCGCCGAAGCCGAGCGCGATGGTCATCAGGTAGAAGGCGCCGATGATGCCGATCGCCCAGTTCACGGACTTACGGGCGGCCTTGGCGTTGGGCACGGTGTAGAAGCGGATCAGGATGTGCGGCAGGCCGGCGGTGCCGAGGACCAGGGCGATGCCGAGGGAGATGAAGTCCAGCTTGGAGGTGCCGGTGGCGCCGTACTGCAGGCCGGGCTCCAGGAAGGCGGCGCCCTTGCCGCTGTTCTCTGCGGCCTTGCCGAGCAGGTCGGAGATGTTGAAGTCGAACTTCAGCAGCACCAGGAAGGTGATCAGGAGCGTGCCGCCGATGAGGAGGACGGCCTTGACCATCTGGACCCACGTGGTGCCCTTCATGCCGCCGATGGAGACGTAGACGATCATCAGGACGCCGACCAGGGCGACGATGAGGATCTTGCCCGCGTCGGAGGTGATGCCGAGCAGCAGCGAGACGAGGACGCCGGCGCCGGCCATCTGGGCCAGCAGGTAGAAGATCGACACGACGATCGTGGAGGTGCCGGCGGCGGTGCGCACCGGGCGCTGGCGCATGCGGTACGCGAGGACGTCGCCCATGGTGTAGCGGCCGGAGTTGCGCAGCGGCTCGGCGACCAGGAGCAGCGCGACCAGCCAGGCGACGAGGAAGCCGATGGAGTACAGGAAGCCGTCGTAGCCGAAGAGGGCGATGGCGCCCGCGATGCCGAGGAAGGACGCGGCGGACATGTAGTCACCGGAGACGGCGAGGCCGTTCTGGAAGGCGCTGAAGGAGCGTCCGCCCGCGTAGAAGTCGGCGGCGTCCTTCGTCTGGCGGCCCGCCCAGACGGTGATGAACAGGGTCGCGACCACGAAGGCCGCGAACAGGGTGATGATCAGTGGCCGGTGCTCGCTGGCCTCGTTGGCCGCGAGGGTCATGGCGAGGCTCATGCGCCGCCCTCCATCCGGGTCTTGATGGCCTCGGCCTTGGGGTCGAGCTTCGCGGCGGCGTGCCGCGCGTACCACCAGGCGATGAGGAACGTGGTGACGAACTGGGCGATACCGAAGACGAGGGCGACGTTGATGTTGCCGAACAGCTTGGTGCCCATGAAGCCGCCCGCGTAGTTGGAGAGCAGGACGTACAGCAGGTACCAGGCGATGAAGGCGACGGTCAGCGGAAAGGCGAAGGAGCGGTAGGAGCGGCGCAGTTCACCGAACTCGGCGCTCTCCTGCACCCGGGCGAACTCCTCGGTGGACGGGAGCCGGTGTTCGGTCTTCGAAGGGGGCGGTGAGTCGGTGGCCACGGAGTCTCCTCGCGGTGCGGGTGGTGACAAGGGTGATCGGGATCACACGAACCGGGCGGCGATGGTAGTGGCCCCCGGCGTGATCCGACAGGGGGCTCGCCTCGTGCCCGGCCTCTTGTCCAACGTCACGGCGCCGTGGGGGAACCGGTTCAACCGCGATCGGCGTAAATCTGTGAAGTCATCGCGGTGACAGCATTGCTGGTCAGCGAGTTGGCGATATAGCGTCCCCCTGCACCATCGTCATGCACCTGCCCGAGCACCACCTTGTGTCTCGGGCCGGTTTCGTTTCCGGATGATGTGGAGACCCCATGGCTCATCTGCGCTCCAGACGCCGACTCGCCCTCGCGGTGCCGGTCGTGCTGTCGCTGACCGCCTCGCTCGGCTTCCTGCCCGCGACCGCCTCGGCCGCGCCGGTCCAGGAGACCGCCACGCGGGCGGCGGACGCGCCCGAGCTGGCCTACGTCGTGAACACCAAGGTGAACAAGGGCACGATCGCCGCGGTGAAGAAGGCCGTGACCGCGGCCGGCGGCACCGTCGTCGCGACGTACGCGAAGATCGGTGTGATCGTCGCGCACTCGGCGAACCCCGACTTCGCCAAGGAGATACGCACCGTCCGCGGCGTGCAGTCGGCGGGTGCCACGCGCACCGCCCCGCTGACTCCCGCGGGCACCACGGACGAGGGCGCCGCCGACTACCTGACGGCCGCGGAGGCCGCGAAGGTGACGGCGGCCTCGGCACAGACGCCGGGCAGCGAGCCGCTGGAGGCCGACCAGTGGGACCTGCGGGCGATCGGCGCGGACAAGGCCGCGCAGATCAACCCGGGCAGCAAGAGCGTCACGGTCGCCGTCATCGACACCGGTGTCGACGACACGCACCCGGACCTCGCCCCGAACTTCTCCAAGTCGCAGTCCGCGAACTGCGCGGGCGGCGTGGCGGACACCAGCGAGGGCGCCTGGCGGCCGTACACCGAGGCGGACTACCACGGCACCCACGTGGCCGGTGAGATCGCCGCGGCCCGCAACGGCGTCGGCGTGGCCGGTGTCGCGCCCGGCGTGAAGGTCTCCGGCATCCAGGTGACCGACCCGAAGAACGGCCTCTTCTACGCGGAGAGCGTCGTCTGCGCCTTCGTGTTCGCCGCCGACCACGGCGTGGAGATCACGAACAACAGCTACTACGTCGACCCGTGGCTGTACAACTGCATGGACGACCCCGACCAGCGGGCCATCGTCGACGCGGTCAACCGGGCCCAGCTGTACGCCCAGAAGAAGGGCACCCTGCACCTGGCGTCCGCGGGCAACTCCAACCACGACCTCGACGCGGACGCGATCGTGGACGACTCCAGCCCGAACGACACCACGCCGGTCGAGCGCACCATCGACCCGCACGAGTGCTACGACGTGCCGACCCAGCTGCCGGGCATCGTCACGGTCAGCGCGACGGGCGTGCACAACCTCAAGTCGTACTACTCGTCGTACGGCAACGGTGTGGTGGACGTGGCCGCGCCGGGCGGCGACCGGCGTTACCAGCTGCCGGACACCCCGTCGAAGGACGGCCGCATCCTGTCCACGATGCCGAACAACCAGTACGCCTTCCTGCAGGGCACCTCGATGGCCTCCCCGCACGCCGCGGGCGTCGCCGCGCTGCTGAAGTCGGAGCACCCGTGGGCGACTCCGGCGCAGCTCCAGGCGCTGCTGAAGGCGCAGGCGGACAACCCGGGCTGCCCCGAGTCCTACGACCAGGACGGCGACGGCGACCAGGACGCGGTGTGCGAGGGCGGCAAGCGCGTCAACGGGTTCTACGGCTTCGGCATCGTGAACGCGCTGGACGCGGTGAAGTAGCTCTCCTCGGGTCTCTCCTCGGGTTTCCTCGGGGGTCTCCTTCGATGCCGGGCCGCGCGGTCTTCCGCGCGGCCCGGCATAGTGCACCCATGAGGAACATTGCTGACGCCTGGTCCGCGCTCGGCGGGGATCCGGCACTGGCCGGCCGGGTCGCGGTGACGGCCCGGCGCGGGGCGCTCGACGCCCGGCTCCCGGTGCGGGAGGCGGCGCGGGCCTGCGTGGCCGTGTGCGCGCTGGCCGCCGCCGAACTGGGCGCGCGGCGGGCCGGGCTCGCGCGGGTGCCCGGGGTGCGGGTGGACGACGGGGCGGTGGCGACGGCGTTCACCAGCGAGCGGCACCTGCTGCTCGACGGGCGGGCGCCGGTCAACTTCGCCCCGCTGTCGCGGTTCTGGCGCACGGCGGACGGCTGGGTGCGCACCCACGCCAACTTCCCCCACCACCGTGAGCGGTTGCTGTCCGCGCTCGGCGTGACGGAGGACGAGGTGGAGGCCGCGCTCGCCGAACGGTCCGCGCGGGAGGTCGAGGAGAGCGTCTACGCCGCCGGGGGCCTCGCCGTGGCCGTACGGACGCCCGGCGAGTGGGCCGGGCACCCGCAGGCGGCGGAGGTGGCGCGGCGCCCCCTGGTCGAGCGGGCGCGCCTGGACGCGGCCCCCGCGCGGCGGCTCGCCCCGCCGGCCGGCACTCCCCTGCTGCCCGCGGCGGGGCTGCGCGTGCTGGACCTGTCGCGGGTCGTCGCCGGGCCCGTGGCCACCCGCACTCTCGCCCTGCTCGGCGCGGACGTGCTCCGCGTGGACCCGCCCCACCTGCCCGAACTGCCCGACCAGCACGCCGACACGGGCTTCGGCAAGCGCTCGGCGGTCCTCGACCTGCGCGCCGGCCTGCACGCCCTGGACGACCTGCTCGCCGCGGCGGACGTCGTCGTCACCGGCTACCGGCCGGGCGCGCTGGACCGGTTCGGGCTGTCCGCCGAGGCGCTGGCCGAACGGCGGCCGGGGCTGGTGGTGGCCCAGCTGTCGGCGTGGGGCGCGTACGGGCCGTGGCGGGAGCGGCGCGGCTTCGACAGCCTGGTGCAGGCCGCCACCGGGATCGCCGTCACCGAGGGCACACCGGACCGCCCCGGCGTGCTGCCCGCGCAGGCCCTGGACCACGGCTCGGGCCATCTGCTCGCGGCGGCGGTGCTGCGCGCGCTGACGGAGCGGTCGTACGACGGCGGCGGCCGGCTGGTCCGGGTGGCGCTGGCGCGGACGGCGCGGTGGCTGACGGAGGAGGTGACGGCGGACGCCGGAGAGGCAGGGGTTGCCTCCTACGACGGCGCGGGACCCTGGCTGGCCGAGCGGGACAGTCCGCTGGGCCGGCTGCGCTACGCGCTGCCGCCGGTCGCCTTCGAGGGCGGGCCCGCCGACTGGTCCCGGCCGCCGGGCCGCTGGGGGACGGACGAGGCGCGCTGGGCGTGAGACGGGAGAGCGCGAGGTGACCTCGATACGACCGGCCTTCGAGGCCGCAGGGATGGAAGCCACCACCGCGCGGCGGCGCGACGCCGGTCTCGGCCGGGCCGTCGCCGTGCTGGTCCTGGTGGCCCTGGGGGCGCTGCTCGGGCCGTCCGCCGCCCTGCACGGCACCGGAGAGTCCGCCGCACCCGGCGCCGGCGGCATCGCGCTGCTGCGGACGGTCCTGTTCGCGGCGCTGTGCGTGCCGCTGGGCGAGCTGTTCGTGCGGCGGCTGGCGCGGGCCGTGCCGGGCGCTCCCGCCGTACGGCCGCCCAGTGCGGCGGCGTGGGCGGCGGGCGCCGGGTTCGTGGCCGCGCTGGGGCTGGCCTCGGTGGTGGCGACCGGCAACCTGGTGCCGCGCGGCCCGGGCGAGATCGACATCGGCGGCCTGTACGCCACGCGGGACGGCACGCTCGCCCTGCTGGAGGTCAACGCGTTCGCCGTGGCGGGCCTGTGCGCCCTGTCGCGCCGTCCGGGGACGCAGGTGTGGCCGCTGGCCGCGGTGGCGGTCGCGGAGGCGCTGCGCGCCCACCCGACGACCGAGCCGAGCCCGCTCGTGGGCTCCGCCCTGACGCTCGTTCACGTGGTGTGCGCGTCGCTGTGGGTGGGCGGTCTGCTGTACGCGCTGCGCACCGTGCGGCTGTGGGGCGCGAAGCGGGCGGGCGCGGCGCTGCTGGGGCTCTACGCGCGCGTGGCGGCCGTTCTGCTCGCCGCGCTCACCGCGACGGGCCTGGTGAGCACGGTGCGCCGGATGCCGCCGGAGACCGTCCTGGAACAGCTGACGACGACGGCGTACGGCCGCACCCTGCTGGCCAAGGTGCTGCTCGTGGCCGTCGTCGCCGCGCTGGCGCTGTGGGCGCGGGTCCGACTCGCCCGCGCCGCCGACCCGCTGACCGCGTGGGCGCCGGCCCGCGCGGAGGTGGCGGTGCTGGCGGTCGTGGTGGCGGTGTCGGGACTCCTCACGGCGGTGCCGGTGCCGATCCGCTGGTGACGGCCGGACGGTGACCTCACCTTGAGGCCGGCCGAGGGTGGGTGGCCCTCCCCCGGTCTCGGCGGCCTCTACGGGACCGGACGGACCTCACCGCGCGGCGGCGCGGTCACCGGGTGCGTGCCGAACGCCTCGAGGGTGCCGCGGACGAGCAGGACCTGCGCGGCGAGGTACGTGAGCATGATCCACAGGTCGGGTCGCGGCGGCTGCGGCCAGTCGGCGACGCCGGTGGCGATGAGGGTGTCGGAGAGCACGAACAGCGCGCCGCCCACGCCGGCGGTGCGGCCGAACCGGGTCCCCGCGCGGTACGCCATCGCCGTCAGCAGCAGGCTGTAGCCCGCGACGGGCACGCGCAGATCGGCGGGCAGGCCGGGCCAGAGGGCGGCGAGGGTCGCGGCGAGGACGACGCCGTACCCGGCGAGCAGGGCGCGGTGGCGGGCGCGGCGACGGCCGTACGCCCGGAAGAGCAGCAGGTAGCAGACGTGCCCGGCGGCGAACGAGGCCATGCCGGCGAGGAAGGCGGGCTCCGCGCCGGACAGCAGCAAAACGTCTCCGCCCCAGCCGCACAGCAGCGCCGCGACCAGCAGCCGGGAAACGCCGCGGAGTGCGGCGTGGGCGGCCAGCAGGGGCATCAGGAGCGGTTTGGCGACCAGGTGGCCGGCGTCGAGGCCGGCCGCGAGGCAGACGAGGTCGGCGAGGGCCGCGACGGCGAAGGCGGTGAGCAGGGCGCGGCGGAGTCTCATGCGACGACGGCCTCGTCGGCCGCCTTCCCGCCGTCGGTCTTCGCCGCGTGCGGTACGGGCTCGCCGTCGGTCTCGGGCGTGGTCGGCACGGGTTCGCCGTCGGTCTCGGTCATGGGCGGTACGGGCTCGCCGTCGGTCTTCACGGTGGGCGGCGCGGGCTGCCAGCCCGGTCCCCGGAACACGCGGCCCGCCCGCTCGCGCCAGCCGGACGCGGCCTTCATGTCCCTGGCGATGGCGACGTATTCGTGGGTGGCGACCTTCAGCGGGTTGTAGGTGTCGATGTTCTTCGTCAGCCCGTAGACGGGCCGTTCGGTCTCGGGGGTGAAGGAGCCGAAGAGGCGGTCCCAGACGATGAGGATGCCGCCGAAGTTGCGGTCCAGGTAGCCGCCCTGCGAGGCGTGGTGCACCCGGTGGTGGGACGGCGTGTTGAAGACGAACTCGAACCAGCGGGGCATCTTGTCGATGCGCTCGGTGTGGATCCAGAACTGGTAGACGAGGTTCGCCGACGAGCAGAAGGCGAGCGCGGCCGGGTGCACGCCGGCGGCGATCATCGGGACGTAGAACGGCCAGACGGTCAGCGAGGTCCAGGGCTGGCGCAGCGCGGTGGTGAGGTTGAACTTCCGGCTGGAGTGGTGGACCACGTGGCAGGCCCACAGGATGCGGATGACGTGGTGGCCGCGGTGGGACCAGTAGTAGAAGAAGTCCTGCGCGAGGAGCATCAGGGCCACGGTCCACCACAGCACGGGCACGCGCAGCGGGGTGAGTTCGTAGACCGCCGTGTAGATGGCGACGACCGGGAACTTCCACAGGAAGTCGAAGAACAGGCTGCCGAGTCCCATGGTCACGCTGGTCGCGGCGTCCTTGGTCTCGTACCCGGCGTGGTCGTCGTCGGGATGGAGCCGAACGCTGATCATCTCGATGATCGTGAGCAGCAGGAAGGCGGGTATCGACCAGACCACGACATTGGGGAGGTTCGGCATTCCTGCACCGTAGGACCGTCGTACGGCGCGGTCCAGACGTTGTTACCGATAAGTATTACCGGCGGTAAGCGCTTGTTTGTTGGCGATCTCCGCCAATGGCGCACACGCGCGTGCCTACGATTTCCTGCGCCGAGGGGGAACGAGGGGGAGCCGGGGAGCATGCAGGGGCTGGAGACGGTGCTGGTCCGGCTGGCCGCGACGGTGGCCTCCTCGCTGGTGAAGCCGGTCGTGAAACCCATGGTGATGCCGGGCACGGGCGCGGGCCTGGTGGCGGACCCAGTACGGCCGCTGCCGAAGCCCGCGCCACCGGAGAAACTGGCCCGCGTGCTGTCCGCGCGGATCGCTCACGCCCACGCGGGGCTACCGGAGCACGAGCGGCTGGCGGCCGTGGCGGCCGTCCAGGACGCCTTCGCGGCGGCGGCACCGCTCGACGCCGACCGGCTCTTCGCCGCCGACCTGGACCCCGCGCGGCTGGCGCGCGAGATCCGGCGGCCCGTGCCGGACCTCGCGGAGCGGGCCCGGGTGCTGCACGCCGAGCTGCTGGATCTGTGCTGCGCGCACCTGGTCGAACAGCTCACCGCCCAGCCGTCGTTCGCGGCCCGCGCGGCGGTGGAACAGACCCGGCGGACCGGGGCCCTGCTGCGGGACCGGGAGTCCGAGGCCGGCGGGACCGCCGCCGCGCTCGCCTTCGAGGAGCGGTACGCGCGGTACGTCGCCGAGACCCACGGGCGTCTGGAGCTGTTCGGGGTCACCCTCGGCCGCGCCCGCGCGGAATGGTCGCTGGACACGGCGTACATCAGTCTCGCCGTGAGCACGCAGCGGCGTCACGCGCCGGACCCCGAGTGGTGGCCGGTGGACGGCGCGCACGCCCATGTGAAGGTCGAGCAGGCCCTCGCGGGCACCGACCGGCTGGTACTGCGCGGCGCGGCGGGTTCGGGGAAGTCGACGCTGGTGCAATGGCTGGCCCTGAACGCGGCCCGGCGCGGCTTCGGCCCGGAGCTGGCCGACTGGAACCGGTGTGTGCCGTTCGTCCTGCGGCTGCGGTCCTTCCCCACGCCCGACGGGCTGCCGCTGCCGGAGGACTTCCTCTCCGCGTCCGGGGTGCCGCTGCGGGCGCCGGACGGATGGGTGCAGGACCTGCTCGACAGCGGGCGGGCGCTGGTCCTGGTGGACGGCGTCGACGAGGTCCCCGCGCGGTCGCGCGGCCGTACCGAGCACTGGCTGAGGTCGCTGGTCACCGCGTTCCCGCAGGCGCGGTACGTGGTCACCACCCGCCCGTCCGCCGTCCCGGAGGACTGGCTCGACGGGCAGGGCTTCACCGCGCACACCCTGCTGCCCATGGAACGGGACGACGTCCGCGCGTTCATCGGCCACTGGCACGACACCGCCCGCCGGGAGTGCGCCTCCGCCGCCGAACGGGACCTGCTCGACCGGTACGAGGAGAGCCTGTACGAGGCGGTCGCGACCCGGCGCGACCTCGGCCGGCTGGCGACCAACCCGCTCATGTGCGCCCTGCTGTGCGCGCTGAACCGCGACCGGCGGATGCACCTCCCGCGCGCGCGGAAGGAGTTGTACGACGCCGCCCTGGACATGCTGCTCGTCCGCCGGGACACGGAGCGGGAGATCACCGCGGTCGAGGGGGTCGTCCTCTCACGCGAGGAGCAGACCGCGCTGCTGCAGCGGCTGGCGTACTGGATGATCCGCAACGCCCAGATCCAGGCCGAGCGGGACGAGGTCGTCGGCATGCTCGACGAG
Organism: Streptomyces sp. NPDC052687; assembly: GCF_040678395.1. Taxonomy (NCBI): domain Bacteria; kingdom Bacillati; phylum Actinomycetota; class Actinomycetes; order Kitasatosporales; family Streptomycetaceae; genus Streptomyces; species Streptomyces sp. NPDC052687. Next base: position 39,810 of record NZ_JBFATR010000015.1, read on the forward strand.
TGGCTGGCCGCGATGCCGCAGGTGCGCCGGCAGGGCGACGCCGAGCAGGTCTTCACGCATCTGCTGATCCGCAGCGGCCTGCTGCGGGAGCCGGTCCCCGGATACGTGGACTTCGTGCACCGCACCTTCCAGGACTATCTCGGCGCCAAAGCGGCCGTGGAGGCACGGGATTTCGGGGTGCTGGCCCGCAACGCCCACGACGACCAGTGGGACGACGTGGTGCGGATGGCGGTGGGGCACGCGCGCGTGGCGGAACGCGGGAGCCTGCTGCGGCAGTTGCTGCGCCGCGCGGACCGCACGAAACGGCACCGGGAGCGGCTGGTGCTGCTGGCGGCGGCCTGCCTGGAGCACGCGCCCGAACTGGACCCCGAGGTGCGCGCGGAGGTGGAACGGCGGACCGGCGAGCTGGTGCCGCCGAGGAACGCGCAGCAGGCCGAGTCGCTGGCCAAGGCCGGAGAGCTGGTACTGGAACTGCTGCCGGGGCCGGACGGGCTGAGCGACGAGGAGGCCGCGGCCGTGGTGCGTACGGCACGGCTGGTCGGGGGTGATGCCGCGTTGCGGGTGATCGCCCGGTTCCGCGGGGACCAGCGTCCGCGGGTTCGCGCGGAATGGGCCTGGGCCTGGCCGTCGTTCGACACGGCCGAGTATTTCGAGACGATGCTCCGCGGACAGGTCGGACCCGACCTCACGGTGCCGTTCGAGACCGCCGAGCAGCTTGCGTACCTGCCCCTGCTTCCGGAACTGACGAGTGCGCAGTTGGTGGGCGACCACGGCATCCCCGAGGCCGTCCTGGAACACACCCCGCTGTCGTTCCTCCATTTTTCCGACAACCCCTCGCTCAGCGATCTGTCTCCCCTGCGCCGGCTGCCCCGTCTGGAAAGCCTCGGACTCATTCAGTGCCCGGCCGTGAAGGACCTCACCTCGGTGGCCGGGCTGCCCCTGCTGAGACTCTTCCTCTACTTCGCGCCCGCGCGGCTGTCGTTGGCACCGCTGAACGACATGCCCACCCTGCGGCACCTGGTGTTCGACTTCACGCCGGTGGAGAAGAGCCTGGCGGAGCTTCCCTTCGCGACGCGGCTCACCGGTCTCGGCTTCTTCCGCGCCGCCGCGGCCATGAAGCTGACGGGTCTGGAGGCGCTGAGCGCGCTGGAATGGCTCACCGTGAACGAGGACCACCAGTGGCTCGACTTCCTCGCCGCCGGCGCATTCTCGCCGCTGCGCAGCCTTGAGATTCTGGACGTCCGTTATGTCGATCTCGCCCGCATCGTGCCGCACCAGGACCTCGAATACCTGTATGTCGGCAAGGCGGACCGCGTGGACAACGTCGCCGCCCTGGCCGAGCTGCCCCTGCTGCGGAAGGTGCACTTCTCCCGTTGCGGCACCCTCGACACCGCCCCCCTCACCGCCCTGGAACACCTCACCGTCTCCGTCGACTGACCTTCGCGCACACGCGTACGACCCCCGAACGGGCAGACCTGCCACGGCACCTGAGGGAGGGCGCTGTCAGTCCCGGCCCGTATCCTCAGTGACCATGCTCGAAGACCACACGACCGCAGCGTCCTCCGCCACGACGTGGCCGGCCGCGTATCCGCACGGATACGCGGTCGTTGACGTGGAGACCACCGGCCTGGCCCGCGACGACCGGATAATCTCCGCGGCCGTCTACCGGCTGGACGCGCGCGGCGAGGTCGAGGACCACTGGTACACGCTGGTCAACCCGGAGCGCGACCCCGGCCCCGTGTGGATCCACGGTCTGACGAGCGAGGCACTGGAGGGCGCGCCGCTCTTCGCGGACATCGCCGAGGAGTTCGCGACCCGCCTGGAGGGCCGGGTGCTGGTCGCGCACAACGCGGTCTTCGACTGGCAGATGATCGCCCGGGAGTACGCGCGGGCGCGGCGCGAGCCGCCGGTGCGGCAGCGGCTGTGCACCATCGCGCTGTCCAAGGCGCTCGACCTGCCGCTGCCCAACCACAAGCTGGAGTCGCTGGCGGCACACTTCGGCGTGGTCCAGCGGCGCGCGCACCACGCGCTGGACGACGCGCGGGTGCTGGCCGAGGCGTTCCGGCCGAGCCTGCACGCCGCGGCCCGGGACGGTCTGCGGCTGCCGCTGCACGAGTGCCGGCCGCTGACCGAGTGGACGGACCGGCCCGCGCCGCGCATCGGACAGCAGGCGGGCGGCCCCGGCGGCTACGGACACCGGGCGACCGGCTGGCGGCCCGCCAGGAAGCGGCCCGCGTGCCCGTACCCCAACCCCGGACGATACGAAGAGGGCAAAAGGCTCAAACAGGGCATGCGGGTGGCGTTCTCGGGCGACACCTCGGTGGAGCGGGAGCTGCTGGAGGACCGCGCGGTCGAGGCCGGCCTGCATGTGGCGACCAGCCTGTCCCGGCTGACCAGCCTGCTCGTCACCAACGACCCGGACTCGGGCACGTCGAAGGTGCTCAAGGCGCGGCAGTACGGCACACCGGTGGTCGACGAGGCCGCGTTCGGCCAGCTGCTGGCAGATGTGGAACCGGCCTCGGAGCAGTGACCGTACGGACGGGTGATTGCCGCGCGACTCGCCCGTCGCCCGCTCGCCCGCGCGGCGGGGACGGCTCACCCTGTGGCGCATGGCGACTTGCGAAGTTTGCGGCAACAGCTACGGCATGACCTTCGAGGTGCACGCCCAGGGCGCGGTCCACGTCTTCGACTGCTTCTCCTGCGCGATCCACCGCATGGCCCCGATCTGCGAGCACTGCCGGGTGCAGATCATCGGGCAGGGCGTCGAGGTCGAGGGCCACTGGTACTGCGGCGCCCACTGCGCCCGGGCGGAGGGGAAGGTGGGCATCGTCGACCACGTCTGAGCCCGGACCCGACGGGCGGCCCGCCCCACCCCGGTCCCCCCTGCCGACAGCACCCCACGACCCAAGATGTACCGTCGTGGGGTGTACCGCTTCCTGTTGTCCCGGCAGTGGGTGATCCTCACCCTTGTCGCCCTCGCGCTCATCCCGACGATGATCGAGCTGGGCTTCTGGCAGCTGCACCGGCACGAGCACAAGGTCGCGCTGAACCGGGTGATCGCGGACTCGCTGGCGTCGAAGCCGGTGCCGGCCGAGTCGCTGACCGCGCCCGGAGCCGAGGTGAAGGACGCGAACCTGTACCGGCCGGTGACGGCGAAGGGTCGCTTCGACACCGGCCGCGAGGTCGTCGTACGCCGGCGCACCAACGCGGACGACCAGGTCGGCTTCCACGTCCTCACCCCCTTCGTGCTCACCGACGGCAAGGTCCTGCTGGTCAACCGGGGCTGGATCCCCGCGGGTGACCTCGGCGAGACCGCGTTCCCGAAGATCCCGGCGCCGCCGCGCGGCGAGATCACCGTCACCGGGCGGCTGATGGCCGACCAGACGACCGCCGAGAGCGGCATCAAGAACGTCCGGGACCTGCCGGACCGCCAGATCATGCTGATCAACAGCGGGCTGGAGGCGAAGCGGCTCGGCGAGCAGGTCCTCGGCGGTTACGTCGAACTGACCGCGCCGCGCCCCCGCGGCGACCTCCCGCAGCTCCTCCCCGCCCCCGACCACGACGACATCGGCCCGCACCTGGCGTACGCCGTCCAGTGGTGGCTGTTCGCCGCCGCCGTCCCGGTCGGCTGGGTGGTCCTCGCCCGCCGCGAGGCCCGCGACCGGGCGCAGGCGAGGGAACGGGACGACGAGACACCGGAGCCCGAGCCGGCCCCGGTGTAGCCGGGAGCGCGCGCCCGTCCCGGTGCATCCGGAGCGCGCGCCGGCCCCGCGGGGCAGCCAGGAGCACAAGCCGGCCCCGTGGCAGCGAAGCCCGAGCCGTCCCGGCGCAGTCAAGTTCCGAGCGGTCCGGTGTGGCCGCAGCCCCGAGCCGTCCCGGTGCGGCCGCAACCCGAGCCGTCCGTCACACGACCGGCGCCGGATCCCGCCCCGATTGGCCCCCCGGTCCGCCGGGAACCCGCACTCCGTGCATCCCCGTATCGAGGACTACGCGCTCATCGGCGACGAGCAGACGGCGGCGCTCGTCGGTCGGGACGGATCCGTCGACTGGCTCTGCCTGCCCCGGTTCGACTCGGGCGCCTGCTTCGCCAAGCTGCTCGGCGACGAGGAGAACGGCCACTGGAAGCTCGCCCCGAAAGGGGCCGAGGGCCCCTGTACCCGCCGCGCCTACCGCCCCGGCACGCTGGTGCTGGACACCGAGTGGGAGACCCCGCAGGGCGCGGTGCGGGTCACCGACCTGATGCCGCAGCGCGACCGCGCCCCCGACCTCGTCCGCATCGTCGAGGGCCTGAGCGGCAGCGTCACCATGCACGGCGTACTGCGGCTGCGGTTCGACTACGGCTCGATCGTGCCGTGGGTGCGCCGCTCCGACGGCCACCGGGTGGCCGTCGCGGGCCCCGACTCGGCGTGGCTGCGCAGCGAGCCCCCGGTCGACACCTGGGGCAAGGACTTCAGCACCCATTCCGAGTTCACGGTCCGCGCGGGCGAGCGGGTCGCGTTCGTGCTCACCTGGCACCCCTCGCACGAGCCGCGCCCGCCGCTGGTCGACCCGTACGAGGCGCTGGAGCACAGTGTCGCCGACTGGCAGGCCTGGTCGGCCCGGTGCCGCTACGAGGGCCCGTACCACGAGGAGGTGCTCCGCTCCCTGATCACCCTGAAGGCGCTCACCTACGCCCCGACCGGCGGCATCGTCGCCGCGCCCACCACCTCCCTGCCCGAGGAGATCGGCGGGGTGCGCAACTGGGACTACCGCTACTGCTGGCTGCGCGACTCCACCCTCACCCTCGGCGCCCTGCTCGCGGCGGGCTACCGGGAGGAGGCCGAGGCGTGGCGCGAGTGGCTGCTGCGCGCGGTCGCGGGCGACCCGGCCGACCTGCAGATCATGTACGGGCTGGCGGGCGAGCGGCGGCTGCCGGAGACCGAGCTGCCGTGGCTGCCCGGGTTCGCCGACTCACGGCCGGTGCGGATCGGCAACGCGGCCGTCAAGCAGGTGCAGCTGGACGTGTACGGCGAAGTGATGGACACCCTGTCGCTGGCCAGGAGCGCGGGCATGGAACTGCTGCCCCAGGCCTGGGCCATCCAGCGGTCGATGGTGGACTTCCTGAGCCGGGCCTGGCGGGAGCCGGACGAGGGGCTGTGGGAGGTGCGCGGCGGGCGCCGGCACTTCGTCCACTCCAAGGTGATGGTGTGGGTGGCCGCCGACCGCGCGGTGCGCGCCCTGGAGCGTTACCCGCAGCTCAGGGGCGACCGGGAGCGCTGGGAGGCGCTGCGCGACGAGGTGCACCGCGAGGTGTGCGAGCGCGGCTACGACCCCGCGCGGAACACCTTCACCCAGTCCTACGGCTCACGGGAGCTGGACGCCGCGCTGCTGCTGATCCCGCGCGTCGGCTTCCTGCCGCCCGACGACCCGAGGGTGCTGGGCACCATCGACGCGGTCCGCAAGGAGCTGTGCCACGGCGGCCTCATGCGCCGCTACACCACCCTGCACACCACCGTCGACGGGCTGCCCGGCGACGAGGGCACCTTCCTGGTGTGCTCGTTCTGGCTGGCCGACGCCCTGCACCTGACGGGCCGTACGGAGGAGGCCCGCGAGCTGTTCGCACACCTGGTGGGGCTCGTCAACGACGTGGGCCTGCTGGCGGAGGAGTACGACCCCTCGACCGGCCGCCAGCTCGGCAACTTCCCGCAGGCCTTCAGCCACATCGGACTGGTGAACACCGCCCTCGCCCTGTACGGGGGCGAGCAGGCAGGATAGGGCCCATGGATCTTGGACTGAAGGACCGGGTGTACGTCGTCACCGGGGGCACGCGCGGCCTCGGCAACGCCTCCGCGCGGGAGCTGGTCGCCGACGGGGCGAAGGTGGTCATCACCGGGCGGGACGAGAAGACCGTCGCCGACGCGGCGGCCGCGCTGGGCCCGGACGCGGCCGGGGTGGCCGTGGACAACGCCGACCCGCAGGCACCCGAACGGGTGATCGCCGCCGCGCGGGAGCGGTTCGGGCGGTTCGACGGCATCCTCGTCAGCGTCGGCGGACCGCCCGCCGGGTTCGTCGCCGACACCACCGACGAGCAGTGGCGGACGGCGTTCGAGTCGGTGTTCCTGGGAGCGGTGCGGCTGGCCCGCGCGGCGGCCGCGGAGCTGGACGAGGGCGGCGTCATCGGGTTCGTGCTGTCGGGGTCCGTCTACGAGCCGATCGCCGGGCTGACCGTCTCCAACGGCCTGCGGCCCGGGCTCGCGGGCTTCGCCAAGTCCCTCGCAGACGAGCTGGGCCCGCGCGGCATCCGGGTGATCGGGGTGCTGCCGGGGCGCATCGACACCGACCGGGTGCGCGAGCTGGACGCCCTGTCCGCGGATCCGGAGGCGACGCGCGCGGCGTCCGAGTCGCAGATCCCGCTGCGCCGGTACGGCACGCCGCAGGAGTTCGGGCGGACGGCGGCGTTCCTGCTGTCCCCGGCCGCGTCCTACCTGACCGGCGTCATGGTGCCGGTGGACGGCGGGGCCCGGCACGGCTTCTGAGCCGCCGGCCGGGCCGGTCAGCTCACGCGCTCCGCGTGGTGCCTGACGCCGCGCAGGCGGACCTCCGCGGGCAGCGCGGCCAGGCCCGCCGACTCGCGGGCGTGGTCCAGGGGCCGGTCGGTGAGGTCCCGCAGGGCGGTGCCCGGGTCGGCGTCCGGCTCCAGCAGCAGCCGTACGCGGGTCTTCGGGGCGGTGCGGCGGCCGGTGAGCCGGACGTGGGCGCGGGCGACGCCGTCCAGCCCGGCCGTCTCCGTCTCCAGGGCGTCCTCCAGGGCCCGGCCCCGCAGGTGCGCTCCCTCGCCGTCCCCGGTGTCGACCAGCACCTCGGTCAGCCGGTGGCGGCGCAGCACGGCGGCCAGCCACCACAGGGCGAGCAGGAGGAGCACGGCGAGGACGGCGATAACGACGGGCCACCACCAGCCGGAGTCCCGCCAGCGGGTGCGTTCGCCCGCGCCGAGCAGCACGTCGTCGCGGCCCTGGTGGATCCACCAGGAGGGTGCCGGCGCGCCGAGGCCGACGGCGAGGACGGAACCCCCCAGCACGAGGAGGACGAGCCCCAGGAGGCCGAGCAGGAGGCGGTTGACGGTGGTGGCCACGCTTCTCATCCCTTCCGTCCGGGCCGCCGGACGCGCACGGACAGGGCGGGCGGCCGGGCCAGGCCCAGGGCCGTGACCGCCTCGCCGAGCACGGCGTCCAGATCGGCGCGGACGTCGTCCAGTTCGCGGAAGTGGGACACCGCGCGGACGTCGGCTTTCCGGCGGCGCACCCGTACCCGTGCCGACTGCACACCCGACACGTCCATGGCCCGGTCGCGCAGCATGGCCTCGGCGGCCGGCCGGTCCAGCGCGGCGCGCACGTCGGGGTGGGTGCGCCGCATCGGCAGCAGGGAGCGCAGGCCGGGCGTGAGGGCGAGGAGGAGCAGCCAGAGACCGAGGGCCGCGGCGACGGCGGCGCCGGTGAGGACCCAGACGTCGTCCAGGGGCCGTTCGGCGAGCTGCCCGGCGAGCGCGCGGCGCCAGCGCATGCCCGGCCGGCCCGCGCGGACGGCGGCGATGTCGTAGAGGAAGAGGCCCACGAGGGCGAGCAGCAGCACGGCGGCGATGCCCGCGGGGACGCGGCGCGCGGACCAGAAACGGCGGCCGGTGCCCGGCGCGGTCGCGTCCGGCGCGTCCTTCTCCAGGACCGGCACCGGCCGGGTGGTGCCCGGGGAGCCGTGGGGTTCGCTCATCGCGTCCTCCCCTGTGCCGTGGCGGACGCCGGCGGGTACAGCCGCTCCACCTGGACGGCGACCTCCGGCACGTCGAATCCCACCAGCGCGCCCACCCGCTCCGTGACGTGCCGGCGTACGGCCCGGCAGCGGGCGCCGATGTCGGCGGGGTAGCCGAGTTCGAGGTGGACGCGGACGCGGGCGGTGTCGTGACGGACGATCACGGTCGCGTGCGGCGGCGTGGCCTCCGCGGGCAGCTCGCCGGCCGCCTCACGGGCCGCCTGGGAAGCGATCTTGGCGACGACCCGGTCGGCGATCCGGGTCGCGCCGCGCTCGCCGGGCGGCACGGCGGTCGGGGGACGCGAGATTCCGGCCCCCTCGCTCACCCCGGTCACCGCCGCCGGTCGTCACGCGGACGGAACAGGTCGCCGAGGTCCATGTCCCCCTCAAGGAACCGGCCGACGACGAACCCGACGGCACCCAGGGCCGCCACCAGCAGGAACGCGCCGAATCCGCCGAAATATCCGGCGAAGCCCAACGCCATACCGGCGATCAAGCCGACCACGGCCATGCTCATGCTGCGCTCCTATGTCACTGGATCCGGGGCTCCGGCTGCTCCTCGTCCTCTTCGTCCGGGAGCTTGACGTCGCTGACGGCGATGTTGACCTCGACCACTTCGAGGCCGGTCATCCGCTCCACGGCGCCGATGACGTTCTCCCGCACGTCGCGGGCCACGTCGGCGATCGCGAAGCCGTACTCGACGACGATCTCCAGGTCGAGCGCGGTCTGCTTCTCGCCGACCTCGGCCTTCACGCCGCGGGTCACCGACTTCGTGCCGCCGGGCACCCGGTCGCGGACGGCGCCGAAGGTGCGGCTGAGGCCGCTGCCCATGGCGTGCACACCCTCGACGTCCCGGGCGGCGAGCCCGGCGATCTTCTCCACCACACCGTCGGCGATGGTGGTGCGCCCCCGGGAGCCGGGGTCGCCACCGCCGCGCTGGGTGGCCTTGCGGGTCTGCACCGGCGAGTCGGTGCCGCCCTCGGAGGTCTGCGTCCGGTTCCGGTCGGTCATGTCGGTCATCGCCGTACGTCCCTCTCGGTCGTCGTTCTTCGACCACCGTAAGCCGGGTTGCTCGGTCGCGCGCTGTGGATGGGGCACGCTGGAGCAATGACGGAGCGTTGGACGCGGGCAGTACGCGAACAGTTGGGTCTCGGCAGGATCCTGCCTTTGGGTGACGCGCGCGATGGTGCGTGGATCACGGAGGACGCGGCACGGGCGGTGCTGCGGGGCGCCGTGGACGGGGTGACGGGTGTCCGGCTGGGCGACCTCCGGATCGGCCTGGCCGACCCGGAGCACACCTACGATCCGGCCGTACCGGCCCCGCCGAGCGCGCTGCCGCCGGGGCCGCTGCGGGTCACGGCGGAGCTGGCGGCCGTGGCGGCGCTGCCGCTGCCGGAGTCCGCGGCGCGGGTACGGCTCGCGCTCGCGGAGGTCTCGGCGCGGCGGCTGGGGCTGCGGGTCGCGGAGGTGGACCTGCGGGTGACGGACCTGCTGGACGAGGATCCGGGCCCGGCCGCGGTACGGCCGCCCGAGCCGCCGGCCGCGCCCGAGCCTGACCCGGGCGACCAGGCGCGTGTGGCGTCCGTGGCGCTCTCCGTGCCCGGCGTCGCCCGCCTGACCGGCGCGCTGGGCGGCATGGGCCGCGGCGTGCACGTCGAGCGGCCACGGGACGGCGAGGACGCCCTGGCACGCCGGCACGTCTGGCTGGAACTGGCCGTCCTCGCGGACCACCGTGCCGTGGAGGTGGCCCGCGAGGTGCGCGCCCGCGTGGGCGAGGCCCTGCCGGACCACCCGACGGTGGCGGTCCTGGTCACATCGGCGGGCTGAGCGGCGCACCCCCGGCTGCCGGCCGTCCCCCGCGACCGGTTGCCCGCCGTGCCGCGGCGACCGCCCGCGCGGGGCGACCCATTCGGTCACCCGCGGAACCGCCGCGCGGTGGCCCACGGCCCGCTGATGCCGTGGGGGCGCCCTGCGCGGTGGTCCAGTCGGTGAGGGTCCTGATCACGTCGCGGTGCGAGCGATGCACGTTGCCCTCGCGCCTGCGCGGCCGGTTGCCGGCCGTGCCCCGGCGCTTGCCCGCGCGGGGCGGCGCTTTCGCCCACCCCGCGGAGCCGCCGCGCCGGCGCACGGCCCGCTGAGGCCGTGGATGCGCCGTACTCGGTGGTTCCCGTCGGTGGGGATGCTGGTTTCGTCGCGGGGCGAGGGGCGCGCGGTTGCCCGCCGTACGCCCGGCGACCGGCCGCGCGGGGTGGCCCCTTCGGGCACCCCGCGCGAGTCGCCGCGCGGTGACCCCGCCGGCTGATGCCGTGAGGGCGGCGCGTGTGGTGGGGTCAGTCGCCGAGGCCGGCCAGGTCGCGCAGGCGGCGGGCCTGGGCCTGGCGTTCGGCGGTGCGCTGTTCCTCGTAGGTGCGGTCCTGGGCGCCGCGCAGCAGGGCCTTGGTCTCGATGACGGCGTCGCGCGGCGCGGCCAGCAGCGCGGTGGCCAGGTCACGGACGGCGGCGTCGAGCTGGTCGCCGGGTACGGCGATGTTCGCCAGCCCGGTGGTCACGGCCTCGTCGGCGTGGACGAACCGCCCGGTGGCGCAGATCTCCAGCGCGCGGGCGTATCCGACGAGCCCCACCAGCGGATGGGTGCCGGTGAGGTCGGGCACCAGCCCGAGGCTGGTCTCGCGCATGGCGAACTGCACGTCGTCGGCGACAACGCGCAGGTCGCACGCGAGTGCGAGTTGGAACCCGGCGCCGATGGCATGCCCCTGGACGGCGGCGATGGACACGAGGTCACTCCGTCGCCACCAGGTGAAGGCCTCCTGGTACTCGGCGATGGTGGCGTCCAGCTCGGCGTCCGAGCCGCGCGCCAGGTCGAGGAACGACGGCTCGCCGTCGAAGCCCTCGGGCGTGAACGCCTGCCGGTCGAGCCCGGCCGAGAACGACTTGCCCTCGGCGCGCAGCACGACCACGCGGACGGTGCCCGGCAGCAGCCGGCCGGCCTCGGCCAGCGCCCGCCACAGAGCGGGGCTCTGCGCGTTGCGCTTGGCCGGGTTGGTCAGCGTCACCGTGGCGATCGCGTCGTCGACGGTGAGCCGTACGCCGTCCTTGTCGAGTACCGGATCGATTACCGGGTCGAGCGAAGCCATGGGGCGCCTCCGATGGGTGCGGTCATCGTGAGTGCCGTGCCATGCGGCGGGCACTCCTAAGTGACTGCACAGTAACCACCCGGCCGGTCATCTCGACGACCGGGTGGCCGCCATCGAGGGCGCGGGGCCGCCCGGGGTCAGGCCGACTGGGCCTTCTTGCCCCGGGTCGCCCCGCCACGCCCACGGAGCGTGACGCCCGATTCGCTCAGCATGCGGTGCACAAAGCCATACGAGCGGCCGGTCTCCTCGGCCAACGCCCGGATGCTCGCACCGGCGTCGTACTTCTTCTTCAGGTCTGCCGCGAGCTTGTCGCGCGCGGCGCCGGTCACCCGGCTGCCCTTCTTCAGAGTCTCGGCCACCCGTGCCTCCTCATGGGAAGTGCGCTCTGGTCTCCTCATGATCACCCCTCCGGGGCTTCATGGCCACCCATTCGGCAAGGTCTGTGGATGAGGGTTGTGACGACAGGAGTGCGTCCCCACAAGCGGAATCCATGATTCGACCCGCCGGATCGCATGCGTCCGAACGGGTTGTTCCGTGAAGTGGCAGGTCAGAGACGCAGCGCGGCCGACCCCTTGTCGACAAAGGGATCGGCCGCGAAATCGGTGTACGACACACTCTGGGATGAGGAGATCTCACACAGATGATGGATCACGGCTGGGCCGAATGATCCATACTCCGTGGATCACCTCTTCGATCACGCCGGAGTGACGCGGAAGCGGCGCCGGAGTGACGCGGTCAGGCGAGGGCGACGAGGTCGGCGTAGTCCGCGCCCCACAGGTCCTCGACGCCGTCCGGCAGCAGGATGATCCGCTCCGGCTGGAGCGCCTCGACCGCGCCCTCGTCATGGGTGACCAGGACGACCGCGCCCTTGTAGGTGCGCAGCGCGCCCAGGATCTCCTCGCGGCTGGCTGGGTCGAGGTTGTTGGTGGGCTCGTCGAGCAGCAGCACGTTGGCCGAGGAGACCACCAGGGTGGCCAGCGCGAGCCGGGTCTTCTCACCGCCGGAGAGGACCCCGGCCGGCTTGTCGACGTCGTCGCCGGAGAACAGGAACGAGCCGAGCACTTTGCGGACCTCGACGAGGTCCAGGTCGGGGGCCGCGGAGCGCATGTTCTCCAGGACCGTGCGGTCCGGGTCCAGGGTCTCGTGCTCCTGCGCGTAGTAGCCGAGCTTGAGGCCGTGACCCTCGATGACCCGGCCGGTGTCGGGCTTCTCCACGCCCGCCAGCAGCCGCAGCAGGGTGGTCTTGCCGGCGCCGTTGAGGCCGAGGATGACCACGCGGGAGCCCTTGTCGATGGCCAGGTCGACGTCGGTGAAGATCTCCAGTGAGCCGTACGACTTCGACAGGCCCTCCGCGGTCAGCGGGGTCTTGCCGCAGGGCGCGGGCTCGGGGAAGCGCAGCTTGGCGACCTTGTCGGACTGGCGCGCCTCCTCCAGTCCGGCGAGCAGCTTCTCCGCGCGGCGGGCCATGTTCTGCGCGGCGACCGTCTTGGTGGCCTTGGCGCGCATCTTGTCGGCCTGCGCGTTGAGGGCGGCGGCCTTCTTCTCGGCGTTGGCGCGCTCGCGCTTGCGGCGCTTCTCGTCGGCCTCGCGCTGCTGCTGGTAGAGCCTCCAGCCCATGTTGTAGATGTCGATCGTGGCGCGGTTGGCGTCCAGGTAGAACACCTTGTTGACGACCGTTTCCACCAGGTCGACGTCGTGCGAGATGACGATGAAGCCGCCGCGGTAGGTCTTGAGGTAGTCGCGCAGCCAGACGATCGAGTCGGCGTCGAGGTGGTTCGTCGGCTCGTCGAGCAGCAGGGTGTCCGCGTCCGAGAAGAGGATGCGGGCCAGTTCGACGCGGCGGCGCTGACCGCCGGAGAGGGTGTGCAGCGGCTGGCCGAGCACCCGGTCGGGCAGGTTGAGCGCGGCGGCGATGGTCGCGGCCTCGGCCTCGGCGGCGTACCCGCCCTTGGTGAGGAACTCCGTCTCCTGCCGCTCGTACTGCCGCAGCGCCTTTTCGCGCGTGGCGCCCTGGCCGTTCGCGATGCGCTGCTCGTTGTCGCGCATCTTGCGGATCAGGACGTCGAGGCCGCGCGCGGAGAGGATGCGGTCGCGGGCGAGGACGTCGAGGTCGCCGGTGCGGGGGTCCTGCGGGAGGTAGCCCACCTCGCCGGAGCGGGTGATGGTGCCGGCCGCGGGGGTGCCCTCGCCGGCCAGGCACTTGGTGAGGGTGGTCTTGCCGGCGCCGTTGCGGCCGACCAGGCCGATGCGGTCGCCCTTGGCGACACGGAAGGTGGCGGACTCGATGAGGACGCGGGCACCGGCACGCAGCTCGATACCGGAGGCGGAGATCACGGACAGACTCCAGGGCGGATGGTGGGCGGGACGGGGGGCTCGAAGACGTTCCCGCCGTCTAATGCGCGAGGAGAATGGCCATGGGCCCCAGTCTAACGGGGTGGTGCAACCACTTTTTCTGCGTTCGGGTGTTCGGTACGGCCGCCGTGCGGGCCCGGCGGGTGGTCGTTGCCGAGGGGGCGGCGGTCCGGGGTGATCCGGCCCAGGTCGTCCACGGCGACGAGCTGGGCGGTCCAGGCGGCGGACGGGCCGCAGGGCTGGGCGAGCAGCAGCGGCCGGCCGTGACGGACGGCACGTTCGGGCGCGAAGGCGCAGCCCGGGCGGGCGGGCAGCACCCAGCGCAGATCGCCGTCGGCGAGGCGGTACGCCGAGACGCGGCGGGGTGTGACGACCGCGAGCATGCCCCGCCCCAGCGGGCGCAGCACGCCGGTGCCGCCCCGCGCGCGGAGCCAGCCCGCGGCGGCCGGGAGGGCGCGGTGCCAGCGCACGCGGTGGCCGTCCGTGGCCGTGACCAGCCCGTCGTCCCAGAGCGTGATCGCCTCCCCGCGCGCGGGGAGCACCGCGAGGGGGCGCCTGCCGTCACGGGCGTGCCGCCAGCGGAGCACCCCGGTGCGGGGGTCCCGGGCCTCCACGGCGGCCCGGTCGATACGGGGCTCGGACCCATCCGCGCCCGCCACGCGCGCGTGGACGGTGAGCCGGTCCCCGTAGGGGGCGGGCCGGACCTGATGGGCGGCGGCCAGGAGGGGCGCGGCGAGGGCGAAGGCGAGGGCGGCGGTCAGCAGCCGCCGGGCGGGGAGAAGCCGGGAGGCGCAGCCGGTGAGAGGGGGCGGGAGCAGGGGGTGGGCGGGGAGGGCGTGGGCCGCCGGGAGCGGGTGCGGGGCACGGGGTGGGGCGGTGGAGGCGCCGGGTGCGGAAGCGGGGGGAGGCGGGACCGCGGGGCGGAGGGTGAGGCGGGGCGGGAGCACGCGCGGGAGGCGGAGGGCCACGAGGGTGCGCGGCGGCCGCCGGGCTGGGAGTGCGGGCAGAGCGCGCACGAGCGCGGACCGGAGCAGGCCGGCGAGCCGGCGGGTCGGAGGGGTCCGCAGTGGGCCGTGGGCGGGGGCCGTCGGGAGGTGGACCGGGGAGTGCGGCGCCGAGGGGGTGTCGGGGTCGGCGGGCGGTTCGGCCGCCTTGTGCGGGAGGACGGCCACGGCGTTCCCCTCGGCCCTGGAGAAGCCCGCCGTGACGTCCTCGGGGCCTGGGGAGGCCGTCTCCGGCGACCCGCCGGCCGCGGATCAGGCGCAGAGCGTAGCCACGCGCGGGCCGCCGGGCGGGAGGCGTGGGGCGGGACACGCGGGCGGGCGGGGGCGCGTCGCCCGTTCGGCGGCGTCGTCCGACGGCCGGTCGGGGGTGCGGGGCCGGGCCGTTGTCAGTGGCGGCTGCGAGACTGATGTGCGTGGTCGAGCACGAAGGAGTGATCGATATGGCAGGCATGGGGAACGGACGCCCGAGCATCTTCCCGACGCTGCTGTACGCGGACGCCAAGGCGGCGATCCGCCAGCTCACGGAGGCCCTCGGATTCACCGAGCTGTCGGTGTACGAGGGCGAGGACGGCGCGGTGCTGCACGCCGAGCTGGCGCAGGGCAACGGCGCGGTGATGGTCGGTTCCAAGGGCCGCGGCGGCGTCTTCGACTCGGCGATGAAGAACGCGGGCCCGGCCGGGGTATACATCGTGGTGGACGACGTGGACGCACACCACCGCCGGGCCGTGGACCACGGTGTGGAGATCGTGATGCCTCCGACGGACCAGGACTACGGCTCCCGCGACTACATGGCCCGGGACCTGGAGGGCAACATCTGGTCCTTCGGCACCTACGCCCCGCAGATACCGGCCTGAGCGACCGCCCCGGCCGCCGCCCGGGCCGGCACCGGTCACCGCCCGGGCCGGCCCGGTCACCGTCTCAGCTGCCCCCGGTGTGCACCTGGAAGGCCGCCCGCCGCACCGCCTTGGCCAGGGCCGGGTCGGGGTGGGCGGCGGCCAGGGCGACCAGTACCTGCACGGTGCGGGGGTGGCCGACGGCGCGCACCTCGTCGAGCAGCGCGGGCACGGTGGGCTGTACGGCGGACTCCAGATGCCGGACGAGCAGCGGGGCCTCGCCGTGGTCGGCCAGCGCGGCGGCCGTGTCGACCCACAGCCAGGTGGCCTCCTCGCGGGTCAGCACCTCGTGGGCGTCCTCGGGGTCCTTGCCCTCGTGCTCGGCGAGCCACAGCAGCGCGTAGGGGCGCAGCGTCGGCTCGTCCAGTACCCCCCGTACGTCGGGCTCGGCGGGGGCGCCGACCACGCGCAGCGCCTCGAAGGCGAGGCCGCGCAGCAGGGCGTCGTCGCCGCGGGCGGCGTCCAGCAGCTCGGTGACGGCGCTGCCCACCGGCCGGGCGGCGAGCCAGGCGCGGTACTCGGCGCGGGCCGCGTTGGGCCGCAGCTGGGCGCAGCCGCGCAGCATGTCCTCGGCGGCGGCCTCGATGTTCCCGGCGGGGCTCTGCGCGGCGACGCAGATCTGCTCCAGCTTCACCCACACCGCCCAGCTGCCCAGCGGGGTGAGGGTGGCTTGTCCGTCGCCGCAGGTGAGGGCGCCGACGGAGGCGAGGGCGTGCAGGGCCCAGTCGAGCAGCGGGGCGAGTTCGGCGTCGGCGGGATCGGCGGGGGCGGCGGGTTCCGTGACGCCGGGGGCGGGTGCGGGGCAGGCGGGTTCGCGCTGCGGGCCGTAGGGGACCTCGCAGCGCGCGGTGCGCAGTTCCCGCACCCGCTGCTGGAGCAGGTCGAGCAGCTGCTCGACGGGGACCGGTCCGGCGGACAGCTGGAGGAAGGAGAGCACCTGCGGCATGGCCGAGACGACCTCGGCGACGGCGGCGGGCTCGTGGTCGGCGGGCTCCGGATAGGCGAGCGACCAGGCGTCGAACAGGGCGACCCAGCCGCGCAGCACGGCGGTGTCGTCGCGGTCCCAGGCGCGCAGCCGCCAGCCGGAGCGGGCGCTGTCGCCGTGCACCTCGACGAGGCCGGCCAGCCGGGCCGTGTCCCAGTCGGCACGGACCTGGGCGGGTGTGAGGCCCAGCTCGGCGGCCGCGCGTTCGGCGGTCGCGTCGGCGAGGGTGGCCTTTCCGTCGGAGCTGCCGACGGATCTGCCGGGGCGCAGGGCGGTGTCGGCCCAGCGCGCCACGCGGGCGGCGCCGGCCAGCCTGGAGCGTGCCATTCCGGCCAGTGCGGAGGGGGCCGGGGTGCCCTCCGGAGGGCGCGGTGCGGGGCGGCGCGCGGGCCGCTGGTTCATCGCTCGGGGGGCGGCGGCCAGGGGTCGCGGGCGGACGAGTCGAAGCCTGGAGTCGCGCGGGATACGGGACGTCACGGGTGCAGTCTTCCGGTTGACGGTCCGAAAACCCAAACGGAATGTCACGGGGGGCTACGGGACTGGCCAAGGGGCTGGGGCCTTCAGGGGCGGAAGGCCGTGAACCGGACAGTGGTACGGCGTTAAACGGAATCTCCGCGACCGGATGGCGAAGGGGGCGTTTCAGACAGATGGCCGAAGAGTGTCGGGCAGGTGGCCGGGGCCGCGCGGCGGTCCCGCGGCGGCGGTCTCACATCAGGGGGGTGAGGAAGCGGCGGAGGGCTTCCTCGTAGGCCGTGGGGTCGGCGTTCCACATGGCGCCGTGCGGGGCACGCGGGACCGTCTGGAGGGTGACCAGGCCGGGGCGGCGCGCGGCGAACCGCCGGGAGAACTCCCAGGGGGCCACCGCGTCGTCCGGGCCGTGGAAGATCAGCACCGGGATCGTGAGGCCGTCGGCCCGCGCGGCCTCGCCGACGCGGTCGCCGAGCAGGCCGGTGCGCCCCTGGGCGGCGCGCACCGCGAGCGGCAGGAGGGCGCCCGGGGTGCGGCGCGCGGAGGCCAGGGCGCGCAGGGTGGACTCCCAGTGCAGCACCGGGGAGTCCAGGACGAGCCCGGCGATCCGGTCGCGGACGGCGGAGTGGGCGGTGGCGCGCAGGGCCATGGTGGCGCCGGTGGACCAGCCGTGCAGGACGACGCGTGCGGCGCCGTAGCGGGTGGCGTAGCGGATCGCGGCGTCCAGGTCGCGCCACTCGCTCTCGCCGAGGTGGCTCAGGCCGTCGGCGGGCCGGGGCGCGCCGAGGTCGCCGCGGTAGGCGACGTCGAGGACCGGGAAGCGGTGGCGGTGCAGGAACTCCATGACGTTCATGGGGTGTTCCCGGGTGGTGCCGAGGCCGTGCACGGTGATGACCCAGGTGTCCCGGTCGCCGGGCACGAACCAGGCGGGCAGGCCTCCCAGCTCGCCGGGGATGTCCACGTCGGCGTGGTCGAGGCCGAGGGCGGAGTGCGGGTCGCCGACGTAGGCGTTCGGGGTCAGCCAGACCTTGTCGCCGGGCTCAAGGGTGCCGTGGGTGACGCGGTGCAGCCGTCGTACGACGGTGTCGGCGGGGTGCGGGGTGGCGTCCAGGACGGGGCCGACGACCGCGTGCGTTCCGTCGCCGGCCAGGCCGTAGATGCCGGGGCGCAGGGAGGCGAGGTCGCGGGTGAGGGTGATCTGCCCGGCGGCCGTGCCGTGCACGGTGAGCCGGGGTTCGGTGGGCAGCGGGCGGCCCGGCGGCGCCTTGAGCGCGGCGTCGCTGGCGAACCGGCTGGCGGCCACCGCGGCGGCACCGGCGACTGTCAGGGCGGTGACGGCAGCGGCCGTCGCTGTGACAGGGCGCACGGGTCCAGTGTCCGGGCGCGGAGGGCGCAGGGCCAGTGGGCGGCGGGTTCCGGGTGACGGGCGTGGCCGTTTCACCGCCGGGACGCCGCCCGGCCGGCCCGCGGTCACGCGGCGGCCGCGGCCGTGCCCCACCCGCGGTCGTCCGTCGCCACGCCCTACCCGCGGTCGTCCGTCGCGCCGCACCCGCCGTGGCGCCGCGCCCGCCGTGGCTCCGCGCCCGCCGTCGCGCCGGCGTCAGCTCCGCTGGCCGTAGCCCCGCAGTCGTTCCGTGACCTCGTCGAGCCGGCTTTCCGACAGCAGGGTCGGGGTCAGGCCCGGCACGGAGGAGGCGGTGAGCCAGAGGCGGCACATCCACTCCAGCTGGGCGGTGCGGTCGTAGGCCTGGTCGAGGGTGGCGCCGTAGGTGATCGTGCCGTGGTTCTGGAGGAGGCAGCCGGAGCGGCCGTCGAGGGCGCGGAGCATGTTCCCGGCCAGCTCCTCGGTGCCGTAGGTGGCGTACGGGGCGACGCGGATGGGTCCCCCGAGCGCGGCGGCCATGTAGTGGATCAGGGGCAGCTCGGGGACGAGGGTGGAGACGGCCGTCGCGTGGACCGCGTGGGTGTGGACGACGGCGCGGGCGTCGGTGTGGCGGTAGACGGCGAGGTGCATGGGCAGTTCGCTGGTCGGGGCGAGGGTGCCGCGGACCTGCCGGCCGTCGAGGTCGACGGCGGTGAGGTCGGCGGGCGTCAGCCGGTCGTAGGGCACGCCCGACGGCGTGACCAGGACGATGTCCCCGGTCCGTACGGACACGTTGCCGGAGGTGCCGACGACCAGCCCGTCGGCGACGGTCCGCCGGGCCGTCGCGACCAGCGCGTCCCAGGCGCGGGCCTCCTCCTCGCCCGTGCCGCTCCCCCGCGGCCACGCCCCCTCTCGCGCGCCCTCGGTTGCGTCCTCCGGTGCGCCCTCGTGGCCGCCTCGTCCGTCCTGCCGGTCCTCTCGCTGCTCAGCCATGGCGCGATCCTGCCAGGCGGAGCCGGGGCGGGCGCCGGGCCGGGACACGGCAGGCCGAAAGCCGACGGTGGCGGCGGCAGCGACAGCAGAGATGGGGAAGAAGGCGGCGACCCGCGGGTGACAAGAATCTCTTCGGCGGGTCCGCGGACCGGCCGAGGGGATCCGCGGAACGGCTGCCCTCAGCAGCACCGGCCGCCCGGGGGCCGTGCGGCGCAAGGCACCGGGGCCCCAGGGGAGCTGATCGTTCCGCCGACGAATCGACGGCGGAACCACAGTCCCCCTTCAGTGACACCGTGATGCCCTTCCCAGTTCACCTTTCGTTCACCTGGGTTACCTACGTTCGACCAGCCAACGACCTCGAACGATTGCCTGGGTAAATGGAAGGCATCTCGCTGATCCTCGCGATTGTGGTGATAACCGCTCTCGCGTTCGATTTCACGAACGGTTTCCACGACACCGCCAACGCGATGGCCACCACCATCTCGACCGGTGCGCTCAAGCCGAAGATCGCGGTGGCCATGTCCGCCGTCCTCAACCTCGTCGGCGCCTTCCTCTCGGTGGAAGTCGCCAACACCATCTCCAAGGGCCTGGTCGACGAGAGCGGCATTCGTCCCGAGGTCATCTTCGCGGCACTGGTCGGCGCCATCCTGTGGAACCTGCTGACCTGGCTGGTGGGACTCCCGTCCTCCTCCTCGCACGCCCTGATGGGCGGCCTCATCGGCGCCACCGTCGCCTCGGCGGGCTTCGGCGCCGTCCACGGCGACGTCCTCGTCACCAAGGTGCTCATCCCCGCGATCGCCGCCCCGCTGGTGGCCGGCATCGCCGCGATGATCGCGACGCGGCTGACCTACACCCTCGGCAAGAAGGCCGACGGCCAGGCCTCCGCCAAGGGCTACCGGGCCGGGCAGATCGCCTCCGCGGGCCTGGTCTCCCTCGCCCACGGCACCAACGACGCCCAGAAGACCATGGGCATCATCACCCTCGCCCTGGTCGCCGGCGGCACCCTCGCCCCCGACTCCGACCCGCCCATGTGGGTCATCCTCTCCGCGGGCATCGCCATCGCCCTCGGCACCTACCTCGGCGGCTGGCGCATCATCCGCACCATGGGCAAGGGCCTCACCGACCTCCAGCCGCAGCAGGGCTTCGCCGCGCAGACCAGCGCCGCGACGGTCATCCTGGCCTCCTCCCACCTCGGCTTCTCCCTCTCCACCACGCACTCGGTCTCCGGTGCGGTGATGGGCGCCGGTCTCGGCCGCAAGGGCGGTGTGGTCCGCTGGTCCACCGCGACCCGCATGTTCGTCGCCTGGGGTCTGACCCTGCCGGCCGCCGCGCTGGTCGGCGCGCTCGCCGAGTGGGTGACGAACTTCGGTGACTGGGGCACCGCGCTCGTCGCCGTCTTCCTGGTGACCTCCAGCTTCGCCATCTGGAAGATCTCCCGGCGCGAGATCGTCGACCACACCAACGTCAACGACGTGGACGACACCGACGACGCGGAGTCGCCCGGCGTGGTCACCACCGCCATGGCCGCCGTGACCCCGCCGCCCACCGCGGCCGTGGCCGAGGAGCTGGCCGCCACCATCCCGGCCCCCGCCGGGGCCACCGACCCGGACCCGAAGCCCACCCAGGCCGCGGTCTGAGCCCCGCGCACCCAGGTACGTAAGGAATCAGCAGCATGAAGATCGACTGGGCGGCCCTCGGTTCCGTCTTCGGCGTGAGCCTCGTGGTCACCGTGGCCCTCGTGGCCCTCTTCACCCTCGGCATCACCGGCCTCTCCCGCCGCGAGCGGGCGGCGGAGCGGGGCGGCACGGCGGTCCTCGCGGTCACCGGCGCGTACGCGTGCTTCGCGGCGTGCGCGGCGGCGGTGGCGTACGGGATCTACCTGATCGTGGCCTGAGCCGCCGCGCTCCGGCACACGGCGACACGTACGGCAGCACCACACACGGCACGGCGACGGGCGGTGCGGGGGCGAGGTTCCCCGCACCGCCCGTCGCCGTTTCCGGCCCGGTCAAGGGCAGGGTGAGTCGGTGACCGCTCCCGCGTCGCGGAGGATGCGCAGTTCCTCCGGGGTGTACGCGGTCCAGCGGCGGCACAGGGTGTCGTGCCAGGTGCCGGGGTCCAGGGGGATGGCCAGCCGGGAGTCGGCCTGGTGGACGGTGAGGCGGTCGGCCCTGAGCCGGAGGTCCTCCGGTTCGGCGGTGAGGGGGAGCGTGAGGTAGGGCTCCTTCGTGTCCTCGGACCGCCACAGGGTGAGTCCGTTGTCGCCCAGGGCCCTGGTCAGCAGGGTTCCGTCGTCCGCCAGCGTCACCAGCCACACGGGTCCGGCCGGCTCGACGGCCGGTGCCAGGCGCTCGCCGGTGTCCACATCCCAGCGCTTGCAGCCGGGCCCGATCCGGTGTCCGGTGCCGTCGGTCTTCATGGAGATCCAGCCGTGGCCGACCTCCCCGGGCAGCCGTCCGCCGATCCAGGCGCCGTGCTCGGCGGCGGCGGGGAAGCCGAGCAGGCGGAAGCGGTGGTGCCAGACGTCGGCGGCGCCCGCGAGGGGAACCGCGCCGCCGGGCGCGCCCTCCGGCAGCCGCAGCAGGGCGATGTCCCCGCCGCCGTCCGGCCCGACCGGCCGCCACGCCGTCACCGACGCCTCGTACGTCAGTGCGCCGGGCAGCAGCGGGAACTCGACCGTCACGGGGGACGCGGGCGGTGTCGGCGAGTCCGCGTCGGTGCACAGCGCGTCCGCGACGGCATGGGCGCAGGTGGCCACCGTGCCGGGCGCCAGGAGGAAGCCGGTGCCCACGCGGCGCCCGTCACCGGCGCACACCCGGTCCACCGCCGCGCCGAGCCCTTCCGGGGACCGCGTGGACGCCCCCGGTACGCCCGTTTCGTCAATGCTCATACTTTTTCGCCGAGTTCCCCATGTCCGGTCCGTCTCGTGCCACTTCGCACGTCGTATGGGAGACAGCCCCCGCCTCCCCCGCAACCGGCTTCACGGAAGGCCACCCGCACGGGGAGGAGCGGGGCGGGGACCGGCCATGTGGGGTTCTGCACACTCCCCCCTCGCAGGTCAACGGCAAGTTGACGGCTGTTCCGGCCCCGTGGTGGACTGCCGGAGCCATGTACGGCGGCAGGAGAGGAAGCCCGGTGTGAATCCGGCGCGGTCCCGCCACTGTGACCGGGGAGGAACGGCCCCGGGAGCCAGGAACTCTCACCGCCGGTCTCGTCGAACCAGGGCGTGGACACCCTGAGTGAGGACATAACGCGATGCTCGGCTGCCGATCGAGGAACTCCAGAAGGCTCCTGCCCGTCCCCGCGGCCGGCTGAGTCCCATGCGTGCCGACCGCGTCCACGCGTACGGCGCCGCCGCCGGTCTTCTCGGTGATCTGCTCCTCGGCGATCCGCGCCGCGGGCATCCGGTCGCCGCGTTCGGGCGGGCCGCGGCCGCCGTCGAGCGTGTCCTGTACCGGGACGACCGGGGCCGGGGCGCCCTGCACACCGTGGTGTGCGCCGGTGGCGCCCTCGCCGTCGGGGCTCTGGCCGCCCGTGCCGTACGGTCCTCCCCCGCCGCTTCCGTCGCGCTGACCTCCGTCGCCACCTGGGCCGTCGTCGGCGGGACGTCGCTCGCGCGCGAGGCCACCGCGATCGGGCGGGCGCTGGAGGCGGGCGATGTCGAGGCCGCCCGGGCCCGGCTGCCGCATCTGTGCGGGCGCGATCCGCAGGCGCTGGACGCCGACGGGATCGCCCGCGCGGTCGTCGAGTCGGTCGCCGAGAACACCTCCGACGCCGTCGTGGGCGCCCTGGTGTGGGGTGCCGTCGCGGGGGTGCCCGGGCTGCTCGGGTTCCGGGCCGTCAACACCCTGGACGCCATGGTGGGCCACAAGTCGCCCCGCTACCGCCGCTACGGCTGGGCCTCCGCCCGCCTCGACGATGTCGCCGGGTGGCCGGGCGCGCGGCTGACCGCCGTGCTCGCCGCGCTGTCGGGTGACGACCCGCGCGGTGCCGTGCGCGCGTGGCGGGCCGACGCCCACCGGCATCCGAGCCCCAACGCCGGTCCCGTGGAGGCCTCGTTCGCGGGGGCGCTCGGGGTGCGGCTGGGCGGCACGTTGTCGTACGGGGGGCGCGTGGAGCACCGGCCGGTGCTGAACGGGCAGGGGCGCGCCGTCCAGGTCACCGACATCCGGCGGGCCGTACGGCTCTCCCGGCGCGTGAGCTGGCTGGCGCTCGGCGTGTGCGCGGGCGCACGCCTCATCGGCAAGGGACGTGAGCCACGTCCCGTCGGGAAGGGACGTGGCTCACGTCCCGTCGGAAAGGGGCGCAAGCGATGAACGGCGGTCTCCTCGTCGCCGGTACCACCTCCGACGCCGGCAAGAGCGTCGTCACGGCCGGGATCTGCCGGTGGCTGGTGCGGCAGGGGGTCAAGGTCGCGCCGTTCAAGGCGCAGAACATGTCCCTCAACTCCTTCGTCACGCGCGAGGGTGCCGAGATCGGCCGGGCTCAGGCCATGCAGGCGCAGGCCTGTCGGGTCGAGCCGACCGCGCTGATGAACCCCGTGCTGCTCAAGCCCGGTGGCGAGCAGAGCAGTCAGGTGGTGCTGCTGGGCAAGCCGGTGGGCGAGCTGAGCGCGCGCGGGTATCACGGCGGGCGGCAGCAGAAGCTGCTCGGCACGGTGCTGGACTGTCTCGCCGAACTGCGGGGCACGTATGACGCGGTGATCTGTGAGGGGGCCGGTTCGCCCGCCGAGATCAATCTGCGGCGGACCGACATCGTGAACATGGGCATCGCGCGGGGTGCCGGGCTGCCCGTGCTCGTCGTCGGCGACATCGACCGGGGCGGTGTGTTCGCCTCCTTCTTCGGGACCGTCGCCCTGCTGTCGCGGGAGGACCAGGAGCTGGTCGCCGGGTTCCTCGTCAACAAGTTCCGCGGGGACGTCTCCCTGCTGGAGCCCGGCCTGGACATGCTCCACGGCCTGACCGGGCGGCCCACGTACGGCGTGCTGCCGTTCCGGCACGGCCTCGGCATCGACGAGGAGGACGGGATGGGGGTGCCCCCGCGCGAGCGAAGCCGAGCGTGGGGGAGGGTCTCGCTGCGCGGGACGGTCCGCGAGTCGAACACCGCGCCGCCGGTCGGCGAGGACGTGCTGCGGGTCGCCGTGTGCGCGATCCCGCTCATGTCCAACTTCACCGACGTGGACGCGCTCGCCGCCGAACCCGGCGTCGTGGTGCGGTTCGTGGACCGGCCCGAGGAACTGGCGGACGCGGACCTGGTGGTCGTGCCGGGCACGCGCGGCACCGTGCGCGCCCTGGAGTGGCTGCGCGAGCGCGGGCTGGCGGACGCGCTGCTGCGCAGAGCGGCCGAGCACCGGCCCGTCCTCGGCATCTGCGGCGGCTTCCAGCTGCTCGGCGAGCACATCGAGGACGACGTCGAGAGCCGCCGTGGCCATGTCGACGGGCTCGGGATCCTGCCCGTGCGGGTGCGGTTCGCCCGCGAGAAGACCCTCACCCGGCCCGAGGGGGAAGCCCTCGGCGAGCGGGTGGCGGGCTACGAGATCCACCACGGCGTCGCCGAAATCCTCGGCGGGGAGCCCTTCCTGGACGGCTGCCGGGTCGGCCAGACCTGGGGCACCCACTGGCACGGCTCCCTGGAGTCGGACGGCTTCCGCCGCGCCTTCCTGCGCGAGGTGGCCGCCGCCGCGGGCCGCCGCTTCGTGCCGGCCCCCGACACCTCCTTCGCCGCGCTGCGCGAGGAACAGCTCGACCGGCTCGGCGACCTGATCGAACAGCACGCGGACACGGACGCGCTGTGGCGGCTCATCGAGTCCGGTGCGCCGCAAGGACTGCCCTTCATTCCCCCGGGAGCGCCCGCATGACCACTGGCACTGGCACTGTGTTGTTGTTGTCGACCGCCGATACCGATCTGCTGGCGGCCCGTGCCTCCGGCGCGCCCTACCGGATCGGCAACCCGACGCGCGTCGACGTCGCCGAGGACCTTCCGGCGCTGCTCGACGGCTCCGACATCGCCGTCGTACGGCTGCTCGGCGGCAAGCGCGCCTGGGAGGACGGGCTCGCCGCGCTGAAGGCGTCCGGCATCCCGACCGTGCTGCTGGGCGGCGAGGCGGTGCCGGACGCCGAGCTGATGGCCGAGTCGTCGGTGCCCGCCGGTGTGGTGGCCGAGGCGCTGAAGTACCTGGTCGAGGGCGGGCCCGCCAACCTCACCGAACTCGCCCGGTTCCTGTCCGACACGGTGCTGCTGACCGGCGAGGGCTTCGCGCCGCCGCAGCGGATGCCGGAGTACGGCGTGCGCGGCGAGCGTCCCCTGGCCGAGGGCCGCCCGACCGTCGGCGTGCTCTTCTACCGGGCCCACGAACTGAGCGGCAACACCGCGTTCGTCGACACCCTCTGCGACGCGATCGAGGCGCAGGGGGCGAACGCCCTGCCCGTGTACTGCGGTTCGCTGCGCGGTGCGGACCCCGGGCTGTACGAGATCCTGGGGCGGGCCGACGCCCTGGTCGCGACCGTCCTCGCCGCGGGCGGCACCCACGCCTCGCAGGCCTCGGCGGGCGGTGACGAGGAGTCCTGGGACGTGGGCGCGCTCGCCGAGCTGAACATCCCCGTGCTGCAGGGCCTCTGCCTCACCTCCTCGCGGGCCGCGTGGGAGGAGTCCGACGCGGCGCTCTCCCCGATGGACGCGGCGATGCAGGTCGCGATCCCCGAGTTCGACGGCCGGCTGATCACCGTGCCGTTCTCGTTCAAGGAGCAGGGCGCGGACGACGTGCCCGTGTACGTCGCCGACCCGGAGCGGGCCGCGCGGGTGGCCGGGATCGCCGTACGCCACGCCCGGCTGCGGCACAAGCCGAACGCGGACAAGCGGATCGCGCTGGTCTTCACCGCGTACCCGACCAAGCACTCGCGGGTCGGCAACGCGGTCGGCCTCGACACGCCGGCGTCGGCGGTCCGGGTCCTGGACGCGCTGCGGGACGCCGGTTACGTGGTCGAGGGGTACCCCGACAACGGCGACGAGCTGATCCACCGGCTGATCGAGGCCGGCGGCCACGACGTGGAGTGGCTGACCGAGGAGCAACTGGCCGCGGCGCCCGCGCGGGTGCCGCTCGCCGACTACCGGGCGTGGTTCGAGAAGCTGGACCCGGAGTTGCGCGAGGCCATGCGGGAGGCGTGGGGCGAGCCGCCGGGCTCCCTCTACGTCGACGGCGACGACATCGTGCTGGCGTCGCTGCGGTTCGGGAACGTCATCGTCATGATCCAGCCGCCGCGCGGCTTCGGCGAGAACCCGATCGCGATCTACCACGACCCGGACATGCCGCCGTCGCACCACTACATGGCGGCCTACCGCTGGCTGGAGAACAGCTTCGGCGCGGACGCGATCGTGCACATGGGCAAGCACGGCACGATGGAGTGGCTGCCGGGCAAGGGCCTCGGCCTCAGCGGCGGCTGCGCGCCGGACGCCGTCCTCGGCGACCTGCCGCTGGTCTACCCCTTCATCGTCAACGACCCCGGCGAGGGCACCCAGGCCAAGCGGCGCGGCCACGCCACGGTGGTCGACCACCTGGTGCCGCCGATGGCCCGCGCCGACACCTACGGCGACCTGGCGAAGCTGGAGCAGCTGCTCGACGAGTACGCGCTGGTCTCCGACCTGGACCCGGCGAAGGCCCCGGCGGTCCGCGCGCAGATCTGGACCCTCGTCAAGGCCGCCGAACTGCACCACGACCTGCACGTGGACGAGCAGCCGGACGACGACGAGTTCGACGAGTTCGTCATGCACATCGACGGCTATCTGTGCGAGATCAAGGACGTGCAGATCCGCGACGGCCTGCACATCCTCGGCGGCGGCCCGGTCGGCGAGCCGCGCGTGAACCTGGTGCTCGCCGTGCTGCGCGCCTCGCAGGTGTGGGGCGGGCAGGCGAACGCGCTGCCGGGCCTGCGGGCCGCGCTCGCGGCGCACTTCGGGCTGGACGAGAAGGAGCTGCTGGCCGAGCCGGGCGCGCCGGTGAAGGTGCCGGTGGAGCTGACGGACCTGGTGGACGGTCCGGCGCGGACGGCCTCGGACGCGATCGACCTGCTGGAGCAGTTGTGCCGGCGGATCGCGGAGGGCATGGAGGAGCGCGGCTGGGACGTCTCCGAGAGCACCGCTCTCGTCCGGGACGTGCTCGGCACCGCACTGCCCGATGCCGTCGCCGTGCTGGAGTTCGCCTGCACGGAGGTCGTGCCGCGCCTCGCCCGCACGACGGACGAGATCGGCCACATCCTCCGGGCGCTGGACGGCGGTTACGTCCCCGCGGGCCCCTCCGGCTCCCCCACCCGCGGCCTGGTCAACGTCCTCCCCACCGGCCGGAACTTCTACTCCGTCGACCCGAAGGCGATCCCGTCCCGGCTGAGCTGGGAGGTCGGGCAGTCGCTGGCGGACTCGCTCGTGCAGCGCTACCTCGCGGACAACGGGGAGTACCCGAAGTCCGTGGGCCTCACGGTGTGGGGCACCTCGGCCATGCGCACCCAGGGCGACGACATCGCCGAGATCCTGGCGCTGCTGGGCTGCCGCCCGGTGTGGGACGAGGCGTCCCGGCGCGTGACCGGCTTCGAGGTCATCCCCCTGGCCGAGCTGGGCCGGCCGCGCATCGACGTCACGGTGCGCATCTCCGGCTTCTTCCGGGACGCGTTCCCGCACGTGGTCGGGCTGATCGACGACGCGGTGCGGGCGGTGGCCGAGCTGGACGAGCCCGCCGAGTCCAACTACGTGCGCGCGCACGTGGACGAGGACACCGCCGGACACGGCGACCGGCGGCGCGCCACGGCCCGTATCTTCGGCTCGAAGCCGGGGGCTTACGGCGCCGGTCTGCTGCCGCTGATCGACGCGCGGAACTGGCGCAGCGACGCGGACCTCGCCGAGGTGTACGCCGTCTGGGGCGGCTACGCCTACGGGCGCGGGCTCGACGGGCGGGCGGCGCGCGGGGACATGGAGACCGCGTTCCGGCGGATCGCCGTCGCCGCGAAGAACGTGGACACCCGCGAGCACGACCTGGTCGACGCGGACGACTACTTCCAGTACCACGGCGGCATGGTCGCCATGGTCCGCCATCTGACCGGCGCCAACCCCGAGGCGTACGTGGGCGATTCGGCGACCCCGGACCAGGTGAAGACCCGCACCCTGGGCGAGGAGACCCACCGGGTCTTCCGCGCCCGCGTGGTCAACCCGCGCTGGATGGCGGCCATGCGGCGCCACGGTTACAAGGGCGCCTTCGAGATGGCGGCGACCGTGGACTACCTGTTCGGCTACGACGCCACGGCCGGGGTCGTGGACGACTGGATGTACGAGAAGCTGAGCGCGGAGTACGTCTTCGACCCGGAGAACCGGGACTTCATGAAGAAGTCCAACCCGTGGGCGCTGCGCGGCATCACCGAGCGGCTGCTGGAGGCGGCGGACCGGGGGCTGTGGGCGGAGCCGGACGCGGACACGCTGGAGCGGCTGCGCGCCACCTATCTGGAGCTCGAAGGCGACTTGGAGGGCGACCGGTGACCACCCCCTTTCCTTTCACGGCCGTGGTCGGCCAGGACGATCTGCGGCTCGCGCTGCTGCTGAACGCCGTCTCCCCGGCGGTCGGCGGAGTGCTCGTGCGCGGCGAGAAGGGCACCGCGAAGAGCACGGCCGTGCGGGCCCTGTCCGCGCTGCTGCCCGAGGTCGCCGTCGTGCCCGGGTGCCGGTTCTCCTGTGACCCGGCCGCCCCGGACCCCGGCTGCCCGGACGGGCCGCACGAGGCGGGCGCCGGGACGACGCGTCCCGCGCGCATGGTCGAACTCCCCGTCGGCGCCTCCGAGGACCGGCTCGTCGGCGCCCTCGACATCGAGCGGGCGCTCGCGGAGGGCGTGAAGGCGTTCGAGCCCGGTCTGCTCGCCGACGCGCACCGCGGGATCCTCTACGTCGACGAGGTCAACCTGCTCCACGACCACCTGGTCGACCTGCTGCTGGACGCGGCGGCGATGGGCGCGTCGTACGTGGAGCGCGAGGGCGTGTCCGTGCGGCACGCGGCGCGGTTCCTGCTCGTCGGCACGATGAACCCGGAGGAGGGCGAGCTGCGTCCGCAGCTGCTCGACCGGTTCGGGCTGACCGTGGAGGTCGCCGCCTCGCGGGAGCCGGAGCAGCGGGTGGAGGTCGTCCGCCGGCGGCTCGCCTACGAGGACGACCCGGCCGCCTTCGCCGCGCGCTGGGCCGACGAGGAGGCCGCCGTACGGGAACGGATCGTCGCCGCGCGGCGGTTGCTGCCGCAGGTGCGGCTCGGCGACGGGGCGCTGCGGCAGATCGCGGCGACCTGCGCGGCGTTCGAGGTGGACGGGATGCGCGCCGACATCGTGATGGCGCGCACGGCGACGGCGCTGGCCGCGTGGGCGGGCCGCACGGACGTGCTCGCCGAGGACGTGCGGCAGGCGGCGCTGCTGGCGCTGCCGCACCGGCGCCGGCGCAATCCCTTCGACGCGCCGGGGCTCGACGAGGACAAGCTGGACCAGACCCTGGAGGAGTTCTCCGGGGAGGACGACCCGGATCCGGACCAGGACCCGGACGGGCCCGGCGGGGGTGGCGGTCAGCCGGCCCCCGACGACGCCGGCCCGCAGGGCGGTGACACCGCCGCGCGCCCCGAGGCCGGGGAGGGCGGCGAGCCACAGCCGTCGGGGGCGGGTGAGCAGTCCCCCGCGCGGGCGGCCGAGCCGTTCCGGACGCGCGTGCTGAGCGTGCCCGGCATCGGCGAGGGCGCCGCCGGGCGGCGCTCGCGGGCACGGACCGAGCACGGGCGCACGACCGGCGCGCGGCGCCCCCGGGGTGCGCTGACCAAGCTGCACCTGGCGGCGACCGTGCAGGCGGCGGCCCCGCATCAGCGGGCGCGCGGGCGGTCCGGGCCGGGGCTGGTGGTCCGCCGGGACGATCTGCGGCAGGCGACCCGTGAGGGGCGTGAGGGCAACCTCGTGCTGTTCGTGGTCGACGCCTCCGGTTCCATGGCCGCGCGGCAGCGGATGAGCGCCGTGAAGGGTGCCGTGCTGTCGCTGCTGCTGGACGCCTACCAGCGGCGGGACAAGGTGGGGCTGGTGACGTTCCGCGGCACGTCCGCGGAGGTCGCGCTGCCGCCGACGTCATCCGTGGACGCCGCCGCGGCGCGGCTGGAGTCGCTGCCGACGGGCGGCCGTACGCCGCTGGCGGCGGGGCTGCTGAAGGCGCACGACGTGCTGCGGGTGGAGCGGCTGCGGGACGCCGCGCGCCGGCCGCTGGTCGTGGTGGTGACGGACGGGCGGGCGACGGGCGGACCGGAGCCGGTGGCGCTGGCCGGGCGGGCCGCGCGGCTGTTCGCGGCCGAGGGCGTGGCGTCGGTGGTCGTGGACTGCGAGTCGGGGCCGGTGCGGCTGGGGCTCGCGGGGCAGCTCGCCGCCGAGCTGGGCGGTACGGCGGTGACGCTGGACGAGCTGCGCGCGGACAGCATCGCCGGGCTGGTGAAGGACGTGACGAGGAGGGCCGCGTAATGCCGCAGGGACAGCCGAGTGTCATTCCCGACGATGGTCTGACGACCCGTCAGCGGCGCAACCGGCCGCTGGTGGTCGTGCACACCGGGGTCGGCAAGGGCAAGTCGACGGCCGCCTTCGGGCTGGCGCTGCGCGCCTGGAACCAGGGGTGGCCGATCGGGGTGTTCCAGTTCGTCAAGTCGGCGAAGTGGAAGGTCGGCGAGGAGCGGGCGCTGCGCGTGCTCGGCGACTCCGGCGAGGGCGGGACCGTCGCCTGGCACAAGATGGGCGAGGGCTGGTCCTGGGTGCAGCGCGACGCGCAGATGGACAACGAGGAGAAGGCCCGCGAGGGCTGGGAGCAGGTCAAGCGGGACCTGGCGAACGAGACGTACAAGCTGTACGTGCTCGACGAGTTCGCGTACCCCATGCACTGGGGCTGGGTCGACACGGACGAGGTCGTGCAGGTGCTGCGGGACCGCCCCGGCACCCAGCACGTCGTCATCACCGGGCGGAACGCGCCGGAGAAGCTGGTCGACTTCGCCGATCTCGTGACCGACATGTCCAAGGTGAAGCACCCCATGGACGTCGGGCAGAAGGGGCAGAGGGGCATCGAGTGGTGAACCCCTCCTCGTCCGTCCCCCGGCTGGTGGTCGCCGCGCCCTCGTCGGGGAGCGGCAAGACCACCGTCGCCACGGGGCTGATGGCCGCGTTCGCCGCGCGGGGGCTCGCCGTGTCCCCGCACAAGGTCGGGCCGGACTACATCGACCCCGGCTACCACGCGCTCGCGACCGGGCGGGTGGGGCGCAACCTCGACGCGTACCTGTGCGGTCCGGAGCTGATCGGGCCGCTGTTCGCGCACGGCGCGCGCGGCTGCGACCTCGCGGTCGTCGAGGGCGTGATGGGGCTGTACGACGGGGCGGCCGGGGAGGGCGAGCTGGCGTCCACCGCGCAGGTGGCGAAGCTGCTGCGGGCGCCGGTGGTGCTGGTGGTGGACGCCTCGTCGCAGTCGCGGTCGGTGGCCGCGCTGGTGCACGGCTTCGCGTCCTGGGATCCCGAGGTGCGGATCGGTGGCGTGATCCTCAACAAGGTCGGCTCCGACCGGCACGAGGCGCTGCTGCGGGAGGCGCTGGACGCGTCCGGGGTGCCGGTGCTGGGGGTGCTGCGGCGGGCGCCGCAGGTGGACACGCCGTCGCGGCACCTGGGTCTCGTGCCGGTCGCCGAGCGGCGTACGGCCGCGGTGGAGGCCGTGGCGGCGATGGCCGCGCAGGTCGAGGCGGGGTGCGATCTTCAGGCGCTGGCGGGGCTGGCGCGCAGTGCGGGCCCGCTGTCGTGCGAGGAGTGGGAACCGCCGGTGATCCCCGGCCGGACCCGCCCCGTGGTCGCGGTCGCCGGCGGTGCGGCGTTCACGTTCTCGTACGCCGAGCACGCCGAGCTGCTGAGCGCCGCCGGGGCCGAGGTGGTGCCGTTCGACCCGCTGCGGGACGAGGCGCTGCCGGAGGGCACGGCGGGGCTGGTGATCGGCGGCGGGTTCCCCGAGGTGTACGCCGGTGAGCTGGCCGCCAACGAGCCGCTGCGCGAGGCGGTCGGCGAGCTGGCGCGCTCGGGTGCGCCCGTGGCCGCCGAGTGCGCGGGGCTGCTGTATCTGTGCCGGGAGCTGGACGGGCAGCCGATGTGCGGGGTGCTGGACGCCTCCGCGCGGATGAGCGAGCGGCTGACGCTGGGCTACCGGGACGCGGTGGCCGTCGGCGACAGTGTGCTGGCGGCGGCCGGGACCCGGATGCGGGGGCACGAGTTCCACCGCACGGTCGTCGAGCCCGGCGCGGGAGCCGCCCCGGCGTGGGGGGTGCGGGCGCCCGAGCGGCGCGTCGAAGGTTTCGTACAGCGCGGTGTGCACGCGAGTTATCTGCACACGCACTGGGCGTCCGAGCCCGGTGTCGCCCGTCGGTTCGTGGAGAGGTGCCGGACGTCATGAGCAGCAGGCTGATCGGGGTCGGGGTCGGTCCGGGCGACCCGGAGCTGGTGACCGTGAAGGGCGTGAACGCGCTGCGGGCCGCCGAGGTCGTCGTCGTGCCCGTGATGGACACCGGCGAGCGCGGGCGCGCGGAGGCGACCGTGCTGCACTACGTGCCCGAGGACAAGGTCGTCCGGGTGGTGTTCGCGCTGAACGAGCGGACGGACCGGGGGCGGCGGGAGGCCGCCTGGGACGCGGCCGGCGAGCGGGTCGCGGAACTGCTGCGGGCGCGGGGCTCGGTGGCGTTCGCGACCATCGGGGACCCGAACGTGTACTCGACGTTCACGTATCTCGCGCAGACCGTGGCCGCGCTGGTGCCGGGCACGGTGGTCGAGACGGTGCCGGGGATCACCGCCATGCAGGACCTGGCGGCGCGCTCGGGTGCCGTGCTGACGGAGGGCACCGAGCCGCTGACGCTGGTGCCGGTGACGGCGGGGGCGGCCGTGCTGAAGGACGCGCTGAACGGGCCGGGGACGGTCGTGGCGTACAAGTTCGGGCGGCAGGCCGCCGAGGTCGCCGAGGCGCTGCGCGAGAGCGGGCGGCTCGGGGGCGCCGTGTGGGGGTCGGCGCTGGGGCTGCCGGAGGAGTCGATCCGGCCGGCCGCCGAGCTGGACGGGGCGCCGCTGCCGTATCTGTCGACGCTGATCGCGCCCGCGCCGCGGGACGGCGGACGGGGCGGGAAACTGTGAGCCGCCGGCCGGGCGGGCCGTCACTCGGCGATGCCGACCACCAGCCAGATGAACGCGGCGCCCGCGACCGTGCACAGCAGGGTCGGGCGGGCCGGGTGCTCGTGGTGGGCCTCGGGCAGGATCTCGGCCGCCGCGAGATACAGCAGCGCGCCGCCGAAGAACCCGAGATAGCCGCCGAGCAGCGGCTCGGGCAGGGTGAACAGCAGCGTGGAGGCGGCGCCGGCGACGGGGGCGACGGCGTCCGCGACCAGCATCGCGACGGCGCGGCGGCGGGCATTGCCGTAGACGGTCGCGAGCGTGAAGGTGTTGAAGCCGTCCGCGAAGTCGTGGGCGATGACGGCGAGCGCGACGGCGACGCCCATGCCGTGGCCGACCTGGAAGGCGGCGCCGATGGCGACGCCGTCCATCGCGCTGTGGCCGACCATCGCGGCGGCGGCGGTGAGACCGACCTCGGGGGTCCGCCCGTCGTGTTCCTCCGCGCCGTGCGCCGCCTGCCGGGCGGCCAGCAGACGTTCCACCAGATGGGCTACGAGGAAACCGGTCACGAAGAGCAGCAGGGCCGCCGGGACGCCGTGCACCTCGGTGCCCGCCGCGGCCAGCGCCTCCGGCAGCAGGTCGAGGCCGACGACGCCCAGCATCAGGCCGCCGGCCAGGCCCAGCACCAGGTGGCGGCGGTCGGTCACGCGCTGCGCCGTCCAGCCGCCGGCCAGCGTCATCAGGAACGCGCCGAGCGCGACGAGCACCGCCATGTGCCCTTGCTACCGGATCGGCGGCGGGTCGCGCACGTACGACCCGGCCCGCGGTGACCCCGCGTCGCCCGCACCCGTTCGACACGTCCTGCGACACCCCTGCGACACCTTGCGCGACAGCTCCCGCGACAACTGCCACGACAACTCCTGTACGAGAGGAACCGACCCCATGGCCGACACCCCCGCCGGCAAGGTGACCTTCGTCGGTGCCGGCCCCGGCGCCGCCGATCTGCTGACGTTCCGTGCCGCGCGCGCGATCGCCGAGGCCGACATCGTGATCTGGGCGGCGAGCCTGGTCCAGGCGGAGGTGCTGGAGCACGCCCGGAAGGACGCGGAGGTCCTGGACTCGGCGACGATGTCGCTGGAGGACGTGGTCGCCGTCTACCGGCGGGCGCACGCCGAGGGGCTGAGGGTGGCCCGCATCCACTCCGGCGACCCCGCCCTGTGGGGCGGCACCCAGGAGCAGCTGGACCGCTGCCAGGAGATCGGCATCGCCACGGAGATCGTGCCGGGTGTGTCGTCGTTCTCCGCGGTGGCCGCGCTGGCGCAGCGGGAGCTGACGATCCCGGAGGTCGCGCAGTCGGTGGTGCTGACCCGGCTGGGCGGCGGCAAGACGCCGATGCCGCCCGGCGAGGAGGTCCGCGAGTTCGCCAGGCACGGCACCACCATGGCCATCTTCCTGTCGGCGGCGCGCAGCGGGCAGCTGGTGCGGGAGCTGCTGGAGGGCGGCTATCCGACGACGACGCCGGTGGTCGTGGCGTACCAGGCGACCTGGCCCGAGGAGCTGGTCGTGAAGTGCACGATCGGCACGCTGGAGGAGACGGTCAAGGAGCACAAGCTGTGGAAGCACACGCTGTTCCTGGTCGGCCCGGCCCTCGACGCGCACGGCACCCGCTCGCACCTGTACCACCCGGGTCACTTCCACGGGTACCGCAAGGCCGACCCGGAGGCCCGCAAGGCGCTGCGCGCGCGGGGTGCCCAGCAGTGATCACCGTCGTCGGCACGGGGACCGGGGCGCCCGTGCCGCGGGAGGCGGTGGCCGGGGCGGAGCTGGTCGTCGGCGGGCGGCGCCATCTGGACGCCGTACGGCTGCCGGAGGGCGCCGAGCGGATCGTGCTCGGGCCGCTGGCGCCCGCGCTGGACGCCATGGAGCCGTACGTCGAGAAGGGCCGGCCCGTGGTGGTGCTGGCCTCCGGCGACCCCGGCTTCTTCGGGATCGTGCGGGCACTGGCCGAACGGTTCGGGCCCGAGCGGCTGGACGTGCGGGCCGGGGTGTCCTCGGTGGCCGCCGCGTTCGCGCGGGTCGGACTGCCCTGGGAGGACGCGGTGGTGGTCAGCGCGCACGGGCGGGAGCCGCGCACGGCGGTGAACGTGTGCCGGGCGCACCCGAAGGTGGCGGTGCTGACCGGGCCGGGCGCCGGGCCCGCCGAGCTGGGCGCGGCGCTGCGGGACACCGGGCGGGTCCTGGTCGTCGCGTCCGCGCTGGGCGATCCGGAGCGGGAGCGGGTGGAGCGGGTGACGCCCGCCGAGGCGGCGGCCCGGGACTGGGGCACGGCGGTCAGCGTCGTGCTGTCCCTCGATCCCGGGCGGGCGCTGGGCGCGGTGCGCACGGTGGCCGGTCCGGCCGTACGGCCCGCCGGATGGGCGCTTCACGAGGGCGACTTCGCGCACCGCGACTCGATGATCACCAAGTTCGAGGTGCGGGCGCTGGCCCTGGCCCGGCTCGGACCCCGGCTCGGCGACCTGGTGTGGGACGTCGGCGCGGGCTCCGGCTCGGTGGCCGTGGAGTGCGCGCGGCTCGGCGCGGCAGCGGTCGCCGTGGAGAAGGCGGCGGACGGGGTGGAGCGGATCCGCGCCAACGCCGCCGCGCACGGTGTGGACGTGCGGGTGGTGCACGGGGCGGCGCCGGACGCGCTGGCCGGTCTCGACGACGACCCGGACGCGGTGTTCGTCGGCGGCGGGGGGCGCGAACTGCCCGCCGTCGTCACCGCGTGCGCGCGGCGCGCGCGGCGCACAGTGGTCGTCGCCATGGCCGCGCTGGACCGGGTGCCGGCCGCGCGTGAGGCCCTGACGAGCGCCGGGTTCTCCTGTGACGGGGTGCTGTTGCAGTCGTCCCGGCTCGCGCCGCTGCCCGGGGACGTGACCCGGCTCGCGGCGACCAATCCGGTTTTTCTGCTGTGGGGTGTCAGAAGCCCCGTGATCGAAGAGGGAGTTGCCCAGTGATCGGCCTCATTTCCGCCACCGCGGCGGGAGCGGCGGCGCGGGACCGGCTGGCCGCGGCGTGGCCGGACCGTACGCGCGTGTACGACGGACCCGTCAAGGACGCCGTGCGGCGGGCGTTCGCCGAGTGCGAGCAGCTGGTGTGCTTCCTGGCCACGGGCGCGGTCGTCCGGCTGCTCGCGCCGCTGCTGGACGACAAGGCGTCCGACCCGGGTGTGGTCTGCGTCGACGAGGGCGGGCGGTACGCCGTGTCGCTGGTCGGCGGGCACGGCGGCGGCGCCAACGAGCTGGCCCGCGCGGTGGGTGCGGTGCTGGGCGCGGAGCCGGTGGTGACGACGGCGACCGACGCCGTCGGCATCGCGGGCCTCGACACGCTCGGGCTGCCCGTGGAGGGCGAGGTCGCGGCGGTGTCGCGGGCGCTGCTCGACGGGGAGCCGGTGGCGCTGCGCGCGGAGGTGGCGTGGCCGCTGCCGCCGCTGCCGGTCGCCGAGGACGGGCCGTACACGGTCCGGGTGACGGACCGGCTGGTCGAGCCCGCCGCGCGGGAGGCGGTGCTGCGTCCGCCGACCCTCGTCGTCGGGGTGGGCGCCTCGAAGGGCGCGCCCGTCGAGGAGGTGCTGGGGCTGGTCGAGGAGGCGCTGCGGGACGCGGGGCTGTCCGCGCGCAGTGTCGCCGAGCTGGCCACCGTGGACGCCAAGGCGGAGGAGCCCGGCATCGTCGGGGCCGCCGCCCGGCTGGGCGTGCCGCTGGTGACGTACCCCGCCGAGGAGCTGGCCGCCGTCGAGGTCCCCAACCCGTCCGACGCGCCGCTGGCCGCCGTGGGCACGCCGTCGGTGGCGGAGGCGGCGGCGCTGGTGCGCGGCGGTGAACTCCTCGTACCGAAGCGGAAGTCGGCGGCCAGCCCGGCGATGGCGACCTGCGCGGTCGTACGGCGGCCCGGGCGCGGGCGGCTCGCGGTGGTCGGGCTCGGGCCGGGCGCCCGCGACCTGCTCACGCCCCGCGCGAAGGCCGAGCTGGAGCGGGCGTCGGTGCTGGTCGGACTGGACCAGTACGTCGACCAGATCCGCGACCTGCTGCGGCCCGGCACCCGGATCCTGGAGTCCGGGCTGGGCGCGGAGGAGGAGCGGGCGCGCACGGCGGTCGCCGAGGCCCGCAAGGGGCAGGCGGTCGCGCTGATCGGCAGCGGGGACGCGGGCGTGTACGCCATGGCCTCCCCCGCACTCGCCGAGGCGTCCGACGACATCGACGTGGTCGGGGTGCCGGGCGTGACCGCGGCGCTCGCGGCGGCGGCGATCCTGGGCGCGCCGCTCGGCCACGACCACGTCTCGATCAGCCTGTCCGACCTGCACACGCCGTGGGAGGTCATCGAGCGGCGGGTGCGGGCGGCGGCCGCGGCGGACATCGTCGTGACCTTCTACAACCCTCGGTCGCGCGGCCGTGACTGGCAGCTGCCGAAGGCGCTCGCGATCCTCGCCGAGCACCGGGACCCGGCCACGCCGGTCGGTGTCGTGCGCAACGCGTCGCGGGCCGACGAGTCCAGCCGGCTCACCACGCTGGCGGAGCTGGACCCCGCGACGGTCGACATGATGACGGTCGTGACGGTGGGCAACACCGCGACCCGCGCGATCGCGGGCCGCATGGTCACGCCGCGCGGCTACCGCTGGCAGGCATCGCAGGAGGACCCGAAGTGAACCGCGTCGTCCACCCCATCGAGCAGGAGTCCTTCCGGCGGCTGCGCGCCCGCCTGGACACCTCGCACTTCCCGCCGCTGACCCGGGCGGTGGTGGAGCGGGTCATCCACTCCGCCGCCGACCTCGACTACGCCGACGACCTCGTCATGGACGAGGCCGCGCTGGAGAAGGCGTACGCCGCGCTGCACGCCGGGGCGCCCGTCGTCGTGGACGTGGAGATGGTCGCCGCCGGGATCACCCGGCGGGAGACCGTCTGCCGGCTGAAGGACGCGAAGGCCGGTCCGGGCCTCACCCGTTCCGCGCACGCCGTGCGGCTGGCCTACGAGCAGGTCGGGCCGGGCGCGCTGTGGGTGATCGGCTGCGCGCCGACCGCCCTGGAGGAACTGCTCACGCTGGACGCCGATCCGGCGCTCGTCATCGGTCTGCCGGTCGGTTTCGTCGGCGCGGCCGAGTCCAAGGCCGCGTTGCGCGAGAGCGGGCTGCCCGCCGTGAGCAACGTGTCCGAGAAGGGCGGGTCGGCGGTCGCCGCCGCCGCGCTCAACGCCCTGCTGTACCACCCCACCGCGTACTCCGAGGAGACATCGTGACCACCCCGCCGCCCGCCCTGCTCATCGCCGGCCACGGCACCCGGGACGACGCCGGAGCCGAGGCGTTCCGCGACTTCGTCCGGGAGCTGGGGCGCCGCAACCCGGACCTGCCCGTCGCGGGCGGCTTCATCGAGCTGTCCCCGCCGCCGCTCGGCGAGGCCGTGACCGAGCTGGTGGAGCGGGGCGTGCGCCGGTTCGCGGCGGTGCCGCTGATGCTGGTGTCCGCCGGGCACGCCAAGGGCGACATCCCGGCCGCGCTGGCCCGCGAGAAGGAGCGCCACCCCGGCATCTCGTACACCTACGGCCGTCCGCTCGGCCCGCACCCGGCGCTGCTGTCCGTGCTGGAGCGGCGGCTGGACGAGGCGCTGGGCGGCACGGCCCGCACTCCCGAGGACCGCGCGGACGTCACCGTGCTGCTGGTCGGGCGCGGTTCGACGGACCCCGACGCCAACGCCGAGGTGCACAAGGCGGCGCGGCTGCTGTGGGAGGGCCGCGGCTACGCCGGGGTGGAGACGGCGTTCGTGTCGCTGGCCGCGCCGGACGTGCCGAGCGGGCTGGACCGGTGCGCGAAGCTGGGCGCGAAGCGGATCGTCGTGCTGCCGTACTTCCTGTTCACCGGCATCCTGCCGGACCGGGTGCGGCAGCAGACCGAGGGCTGGGCGGCGGCGCACCCGGAGATCGAGGTGCGCTCGGCGGACGTCATCGGGCCGGAGCCGGAGCTGCTGGACCTGGTGATGGAGCGGTACGAGGAGGCCCTGAAGGGCGACCTGCGGATGAACTGCGACTCGTGCGTGTACCGCATCGCGCTGCCCGGCTTCGAGGACAAGGTGGGCATGCCGCAGCAGCCGCACTACCACCCCGACGACGACGGCCACCACCACGGGCACGGCCACGGGCATCACCATCACGGGGGGCACGCACACACCCATGCGCACTGAGGACGGGCACGATCTGCGGCATCACGGTGACGCGGAGGTCCGCGACGACGGCTCCGCCCTCACCGACCTGGCGGTGAACGTACGGTCCGGCACTCCCCCGGTGTGGCTGCGGGAGGTGATCGCCGGCTCGCTCGACGGGCTCGCCGCCTACCCCGACGGGCGGGCCGCGCGGGCGGCCGTCGCCGCGCGGCACGGGCTGCCGGTGGAGCGGGTGCTGCTGACGGCGGGTGCGGCGGAGGCGTTCGTGCTGCTGGCGCGCGCGCTGAAGGTGCGCCGGCCGGTGGTCGTGCACCCGCAGTTCACCGAGCCGGAGGCGGCGCTGCGAGACGCGGGCCACACGGTGGACCGGGTGCTGCTGCGCGAGGAGGACGGGTTCCGGCTGGATCCGGGGCTCGTCCCGGAGGACGCCGACCTCGTGGTGATCGGCAACCCGACCAACCCGACGTCGGTGCTGCACCCGGCCGCCGCGATCGCCGCGCTGGCCCGGCCCGGGCGGACACTCGTCGTGGACGAGGCGTTCATGGACGCGGTGCCCGGTGAGCGGGAGGCGCTGGCCGGGCGGACGGACGTGCCCGGCCTGGTGGTCCTGCGCAGCCTGACGAAGACGTGGGGGCTGGCGGGGCTGCGGATCGGGTACGTGCTCGCCGCGCCGGAGACCGTCGCCGAGCTGGAGCGGGCGCAGCCGTTGTGGCCGGTGTCCACGCCCGCGCTGGCGGCGGCCGAGGCGTGTGTGGCGCCGCGGGCGCTGGCGGAGGCGGCGCACGCGGCGCACCGGATCGCGGCGGACCGGGCGTATCTGGTGGCCGGGCTCGGCTCGTTCGAGGAGGCCGGGCTGCGGGTGGTGTCCCCCGCGGAGGGGCCCTTCGTGCTGGTCCGCCTGCCCGGGGCCGCGGCCGTACGGCACCGGCTGCGGGAGCTGGGCTTCGCGCTGCGGCGCGGGGACACGTTCCCGGGGCTGGGTGAGGAGTGGCTGCGGGTCGCGGTGCGGGACCGGGGGACGGTGGACCGGTTGCTGGGGGCGTTGCGGGTGGCGCTGGGCGGGGGCTGAACCGGGGGCCGGGCGGGGGTTTTCGCCCCCGCCGTGTCAGGCGCCGTGTCAGACAGCGTGTCAGGCGCCGCGTCAGGCGCCGTGTCAAAGGGACACCCACGCTGTTCTGCCGGCGGCAGAACACCGGCCCGACCGGGCTCGACGATCACTACAGTCCGGTCTCATGACGGCGATGACGACGCGTACGGTCGAGTACCCGGCCGACGGTCTGACGATGATCGGGCACCTCGCGCTCCCGGCCGGTGCCGGCCGCCGGCCCGCGGTGCTGCTCGGACCGGAAGGCATGGGGCTCAGCGACGTCGAGCGTCGCCGCGCCGATGCGCTCGCCGAGCTGGGATACGTGGCGCTGGCCTTCGACCTCCACGGCGGGCGCTACTTGAGCGACCCCGAGGAGATGCTGGCCCGTTGCCTGCCACTGCTCGCCGATCCCGACCGGATGCGGCACATCGGCCAGGCGGCACTCGACGTGGTGCGCGCCGAGCCCCGGACCGACCCCGGCCGGATCGCCGCCATCGGCTACGGCACCGGGGGCGCCATCGCACTGGAACTCGGGCGAGCCGGCGTCGACCTGCGCGCGATCGGGACCGTCAACGCCACCACCACGGGCCGGCCGGGCGAGGCGGCGCGCATCCGCTGCCCGGTGTGGGCCGGGGTCGGATCGGAGGACCCGATCATGCCGCCCGCGCAACGCGAGGCGTTCGCCGCCGAGATGCAGGCCGCGGGCGTCGACTGGCGCCTCGCGGTCTATGGCGGCGCCCTGCACGGCTTCCACCACCCGACGGTCGACCACCCCGTGGTCCCCGGTGTCGGCTACCACCCACAGCACGCGCGGCGCGCCTGGCGCGATGTCGTCGCCCTGCTCGCCGAGTGCCTGCCCGTGACGGAGGACCCGGGGGCCTGACCCGGCCAGGCGGGGCTCCCTTCCCCGCACCCCTGTCGGCCCGAACGGCCTCGTCCTCGATCCCCCTCTCAGCCGCGGCGGCGGGCCCGTGCCGCCACCGCCGCTCCTGCCGCCGGCAGGGCGACCGCCCCTGCCGCGAGGTACGGCGTCGTCGCGCTGCCGCCGGTCTCGGCGAGATCCGCCCCGGCCGGGCCGCCCTGCGGTTCGATGCCGGGGGCGGGGCTCGGGGCGGTGGTCCGCGGGGTCTCGCAGGTGGCCTGTGCCAGGGTGACCGTGCCCTGGACCTCCGCCACGTTGAGCTTCAGCGGATTGACCGAGACCGCCAGTTCGAGCGCGGTGGCGGCGGCCGTGCGGGAGGTGGTCTCGCGGTGGGAGAGGTCGAGGCGGACCTCACCGACGCCCGGTATCCGGACGTTCGTGGTGCCGCCGGGGGTGAGCGTGACCCG
The DNA here is from genome assembly GCF_040678395.1 of Streptomyces sp. NPDC052687. Classification (NCBI taxonomy): domain Bacteria; kingdom Bacillati; phylum Actinomycetota; class Actinomycetes; order Kitasatosporales; family Streptomycetaceae; genus Streptomyces; species Streptomyces sp. NPDC052687. The sequence goes on from NZ_JBFATR010000015.1 coordinate 81,544, forward strand.
CTTGCCGAGGACGGTGACGGCGCCCAGCAGGTTCGACTCGGCCACCGGGGCCTTCCCCGCCTCGCACGTCGCGGTGGCGGTGACCTGTTCGACCTCGATCAGGGAGAGCAGGGGGAGGCCGGGGACGTGCACCTTGGCGTGGGCCAGGCGGGCGCTGCCCCGGGCGGTGCCGTTCTCCACCGTGGCCTTCGACCGGGCCGCGTCCGCGCTGAGCACGCTGAACGGCTTGCCGCCGTCCACGCCGTCCAGTCGTACGGTCAGCGCGGTCTTCTCCGCGCTCCGCGGCGCCCGGACGTCGTTGAGGGAGGCCGTGAGGGGGACGTTCACGGTCTTGTTCAGCAACGAGACGTCGAGGCCGGTGCGCAGGACCACCGCGGTCGCCCGGCCCTCGCCGCCGGGGCCGGGGGTCGCGTGCGCGAGGGCCGCGGGTCCGGCGGCGGCCAGGGCGGTGGCGGTCGCCACGGTGACGAGTCCGCGTACGGGCATGCCGAAGCGGGGGGTGGTGTTCAAGGCGGGACTCCCTGAGGACCTGAAGAGACGTGCTCGGGACGCGGAAAGACTGTCGTACCGCGTCCCGGCAGTCAGCGATCCGACGGGAGTTCACCCCAACGGGAGTTCGGTGTATGCCTTTTCGAATCCGAAGGGGTCTCAGCCGACGACGCGGCCGTTCAGCACCACCCGTCGCGGCGCCGTCAGCACGCGTACGTCCGCGCGCGGGTCCTCCTCGTAGACGACCAGGTCGGCGGGGGCGCCCTCGTCCAGGCCGGGGCGGCCGAGCCAGGCGCGGGCCGCCCAGGTGGCGGCGGAGATCGCCTCCACCGCCGGGATGCCGGCCGTGACCAGTTCGGCGATCTCGGCGCCCGCGAGGCCGTGCGGGAGGGAGCCGCCGGCGTCGGTGCCGACGAAGACGGGGATGCCGGCGTCGTGGGCGGAGCGGACGGTGTCGTAGCGGCGGGCGTGCAGGCGGCGCATGTGGTCGGCCCAGCGGGGGAACTTGGCCTCGCCGCCCTCGGCGAGCCGGGGGAAGGTGGCGATGTTGACGAGGGTGGGGACGATGGCGACGCCCCGCTCGGCGAAGAGCGGGATCAGGTCCTCGGTGAGGCCCGTCGCGTGCTCGATGCAGTCGATGCCCGCCTCGACCAGGTCGCGCAGCGAGTCCTTTGCGAAGCAGTGCGCCGTCACGCGGGCGCCCAGGCGGTGGGCCTCGGCGATGGCCGCCTCGGCCGCCTCGCGGGGCCAGCACGCCGACAGGTCGCCGAGGTCGCGGTCGATCCAGTCGCCGACCAGCTTGACCCAGCCGTCGCCGCGCCGGGCCTCCTGGGCGACGTAGGCGACGAGGTCGTCCGGTTCGATCTCCCAGGCGTAGTTGCGGATGTAGCGGCGGGTGCGGGCGATGTGCCGTCCGGCGCGGATGATCTTCGGGAGGTCGTCGCGGTCGTCGACCCAGCGGGTGTCGGAGGGCGATCCGGCGTCGCGGATCAGCAGGGTGCCCGCGTCCCGGTCGGTCAGCGCCTGCCGCTCGGCGACCTCCCGCGGCACCGCGCCGTGCGCGTCGAGGCCCACGTGGCAGTGGGCGTCGACCAGGCCGGGCAGCGCCCAGCCGGTCACCGTGCGCACCTCGCGGGCGCCGGCGGGACGGTCGTAGGTGATCCGCCCGCCGACGACCCACAGTTCGTCGCGGACGTCGTCGGGTGAGACGAGCACCCGGCCCTTCACGTGCAGCACCGCTCCATCGCTCATGCACCGCACCCTAGTGAGCCGCTAGTCGGACTTCCCCACCTGGTCCGAGATCTCCTCCTCGACGTCCGCCATCGCCGGGTCGAGCAGGCGGGACAGGAAGTGCCGGGTGCGTTCGTGGGCGGGGCGGGTGATGACCTGCTCGGGCTCGCCGTCCTCCACGATGACGCCGCCGTCCATGAAGACGACCCGGTCGGCGACCTCGCGGGCGAAGGTCATCTCGTGGGTGACGACCATCATCGTCATGCCCTCCTGGGCGAGCATCCGCATCACCGCGAGGACGTCGCCGACCAGCTCCGGGTCGAGCGCGGAGGTCGGCTCGTCGAACAGCATCACCTCGGGGCCCATGGCGAGGGCGCGGGCGATGGCGACGCGCTGCTGCTGGCCGCCGGAGAGGGAGGACGGGTAGGCGTCCGCCTTCTCCGCGAGGCCGACGCGGGCCAGGTTCTCGGCGGCGATCCGGGCGGCCTCCGCCTTGTCCCGCTTGAGCACCCGGCGCTGCGGCAGCGTCAGGTTCTCGGTCACGGTGAGGTGCGGGAAGAGGTTGAACTGCTGGAAGACCATGCCGATGCGGCGGCGTACGGCGTCGATGTCGACGTCGGGGTCGGTGACCTCGGTGCCGCCGACGAACACCCGGCCCTCGGTGGGCTCCTCCAGCAGGTTCACGCACCGCAGCAGTGTGGACTTGCCGGAGCCGGACGGGCCGATGACGCAGACGACCTCGCCCTGGCGGATCTCCAGGTCGATGCCGCGCAGCACCCGGTTGTCGCCGAAGGACTTGTGCAGGCCGTGGATCTCGATCTCGGGGCGGCTCATTTCACGGCCTCCTGGGCCTTCGCCTCCATGCGGCGTACGACGAAGCCGAGCGGGATCGTGACCAGCAGGTAGCACAGGCCGGCGACGAGGATCGGCGTGGAGTTGGCGGTCTGGCTGGCCAGGTCGCGGCCGAACTTGGACAGCTCCCGCTCCTCCAGGGTGACCCCGAGGAACAGCACCAGCGAGGAGTCCTTGAAGAGCAGGACCAGTTCGTTGGTGAGCGGCGGCAGGATGACCCGGAGGGACTGCGGCAGGATGATCGAGATCATCGCCCGCGCGTGGGAGAAGCCCAGTGAGCGGGCGGCCTCCATCTGGCCCTTGGGGATGGCCTGGATGCCCGCGCGGAAGGTCTCCGCCATGTAGGCGGCGGCGACCAGGCCGAGCGCGAGGGCCACCTTGCCGTAGGTGCCGCCGACGATCTCCGTGCCGGGGAAGGCCAGCGGGACGGCCACCCCGATGAAGATGAAGATCAGCAGGGCGGGCAGGCCGCGGAAGATCTCGATGTAGACGCCGGCGAGCCAGCGGTACGGGCCGACGGAGGACAGCCGCATCAGCGCGATGACCATGCCCAGCACCAGGCCGACGGCGAAGCCGGAGACGGTGTAGAGCACGGTGTTCTTCAGCGCCAGCGTGATGACCTCGGGGAACATCTGCTCCGCGAGGTCGGCTTGCGCGAACTGGTTGGCCAGCCGGTCCCAGTCGGCCGTGACCGCGAAGGCGATCACAGCCGCGACGAAGACGGCGTACTGGACGCCGCGCGAGAGGCTGCGCTTCTGCCGCCGCGTCAGGCGCTTTTTCTTCGGCTGCTTCGGCTGGTTCGGCTGGAGTGCGGTGTCCGGGGTGTCCGGGTTCGTCATGAGGCGGACGGGGAGGCGGCGGACGCGTCGTACGGACCGATCCACTGCTCGTACAGCTTCTTGTACGTCCCGTCGGCCTTGGCGTCCGCGATGGCCTTGTTGATGGCCTCGCGCAGCTTGTCGTTGCCCTTCTTCACCGTGAAGCCGTACTGCTCGCCGGTGTGGAGCTGCTCGGCGACCTGGAAGGCGTCGGCGTTGGCCTTGTCCTTCAGCCAGCCCTGGACCACCGGGTAGTCGATGACGACCGCTTCGACCTGGCCGGTGCGCAGGCCGTTGAGGACGGCGTCGGAGGACTCGAAGGAGACCGGGTCCAGACCCTTGCTCTTGGCGTAGTCCTCGCCGGTGGTCTGCGCCTGGGCGCCGACCTTCTTCCCCTTGAGGTCCGCGAAGGACGAGATGCCGCTCTTCTTGTCGGCGAGGACGGCCTGGGTGGCCTCGAAGTACGGGTCCGAGAAGTCGACGTTCTTCTTGCGCTCCTCGGTGATGGTCATGCCGGCGGCGGCGAGGTCGCACTGGCCGGCGTTGAGGGAGCCACCCGTCTTGAAGTTCTCGAAGGGCTGGTCGAGGATCTGCTGCTTCACGCCCAGGTCGTCGGCGACCAGGTCGATCAGCGCGACGTCGAAGCCCTGCACCTTGCCGTCGATCTCCGACTGGAAGGGCGGGTACGGCAGGTGGGTGCAGGTGGTGAGCTGCCCGGCCTTGACCAGCTCGACACCGCCGGCGGCGGTCTTCTCGCCGCCGGCGCCGTTGTCGCTGGAGGTGCAGCCGGCTACGAGGACCAGCCCGGCCGTCGCGGTGGCGGCGACCAGGAGACGGGCCCGGCGCCCGAGGACGGTGTTCACGGGGGACCTCCTAAGGGAACAGTGAGTTCCGATTATAAGGAAATGTTTGGGTCACTCAAATAGAACTGATGCCAGTGGGGCGGTTCGGCCTAAGAAGTCGCGCCACGACGGGTGCGGCGGAAGGGCTGCGCGCCCCGCCGGCCGCGGCGCGGCGGGGGCCGGGCGGGCGGCCGGCGCGGCCCCGCTACCCTCGACGTCGTCCGCCCCGTGAGCGAAGAGAGCACCGCAGTGACCCACCCCTTCCTCGACCTGCCCCCGCTGACCGCCGCGCGCTTCGCCGCGATCGAGGACCGGGTCGCCCGGCTGCTGGACACCCGGCAGGACGTCGTGATCATGCAGGGTGAGGCGCTGCTGCCGCTGGAGGGGGCCATCCGCGGCACCGCCGGGCCGGGCACGGTCGCACTGAACGTGATCACCGGGCCGTACGGGCAGACCTTCGGGGACTGGCTGCGGGACTGCGGGGCGACGGTGTACGACCTCGCCGTGCCGTTCCACACGGCGGTGACCGCCGGGCAGATCCGGGAGGCGTTCGCCGAGCACCCGGAGATCGACTTCGTCTCCCTGGTGCACGCGGAGGCGGCGACCGGCAACACCAACCCGGTCGCGGAGATCGGCGAGGTGGTCCGCGCGCACGGCGCGCTGTTCTACCTGGACGCCGTCGCGTCCGTCGGCGCGGAGCCGGTGCTGCCGGACGCCTGGGGCGTGGACCTGTGCGTGATCGGCGCGCAGAAGGCGATGGGCGGCCCGGCGGGCGTGTCGGCGGTGTCGGTGAGCGAGCGGGCGTGGGCCCGGATGGCGGCCAACCCGCGCGCGCCGCGCCGCTCCTACCTCTCGCTCCTCGACTGGAAGGAGCGCTGGGTCGACGGCGGCCGCAAGGCGCTGCTGCACGCGCCGGCGCAGCTGGAGATGCTGGCGCTGGAGGCGTGCGTCGAACGGATCGAGGCGGAGGGCCTGGAGACGGTCATGGCCCGGCACCGCTCCGCCGCGGCGGCGACCCGCGCGGGCGCGGTGGCGCTCGGCGGGGGTCTGGAGCCGTACGTCCACGACCCGGCGGAGGCGGCGCCGGTGGCGACGACGCTGCGCGCCCCGGCGGGCGTGCCGGCCTCCGACCTGGTCGCCCGCGCCCTGGCGAGCGACCCGGCGCTGCCCCTGGCCGCGGGCGGCGGCGCGCTGGCCAAGGAGATGATCCGCGTCAACCACTACGGCCCCGACGCGACCCCGGGCACCGTCCAGGCCTCCCTCGCGGCGCTGGGCGCCGCGCTGGCCGAGCAGGGTGCGGCGGTGGACCTGGAGTCGGCCCGCCGCGCCGCGGAGACCGCCTGGAACTGACGACCGCGCGGGCCCACCGGCCCCCCGGGGGCCGGTGGGCGGGCTCGATTCCGGACTGCGCTGGGTTCTCATTCGCGTACTGCATTTCCCTGGTTGCCCGTGAATGAATTCGGAACCCTTTACGACTCTATATGTAAAACAATTCAGCGGTAGCTTCCCGTATTCTTCTGCCCCGTTTCACCGACCCTAAACGCGAAGATTTTGCAAACGTCGAACGAGTAATTCGGGCGGATCTCACAGGGGTGACATGGTTGTGACGCGTTACACAACGCGTCCGATTTGTGGTGGATTTTCCGGGCGAACTAGCATCATTCGCCTCGCAGGCACCCGCGTGATAACACAGATGGCCCGGACACCCAACCCCTAGCGGCCATGCAATTTCGAATTCCGCTCGCTAAATTCGATCCGCATGACTGCCGCACCAGCAGACACACCGACAGAGACATCAGCAGACCTGTTCATCGACCGCCCGTCGGTGGCGGACGGGGCCGCTCTGTGGCGGCTCGCCAAGGAATCCGGAACGCTCGACCTGAACTCCTCCTACAGCTATCTGCTGTGGTGCCGGGACTTCGCCGAGACCTCCGCGGTGGCGCGCGACGGCGACGGGGAAACCGTCGGGTTCGTCACCGGGTACCTGCGGCCGGACCGTCCGCGGACCCTGCTCGTGTGGCAGGTGGCCGTCGACCCCCGCCACCGCGGCCGCGGCATCGCGGCCCGGCTGCTCGACGCGCTGGCCGCACGGGTCGCGGCCGACCTGGAGGTGATCTGCGTGGAGACCACGATCACCCCGGACAACACCGCCTCGGAGCGCCTGTTCACCTCGTTCGCCACCCGGCACGGCGCCCGGGTCGAGCGGGAGGTCCTGTTCGACACCCCGCTGTTCCCGGACGGCCCGCACGACCCCGAAGTCCTCTACCGCATCGGCCCGTTGACCCCCCACCTCTCGCACTGAGGAGCGATTCGCCGTGACCATCACCCAGCCCGACCTGAGCGTCTTCGAGACCGTGGAGTCCGAGGTGCGCAGCTACTGCCGCGGCTGGCCCACCGTCTTCGACCGGGCACACGGCAGCCGTATGTACGACGAGGACGGCCACGAGTACCTCGACTTCTTCGCCGGGGCCGGTTCGCTCAACTACGGCCACAACAACCCCGTGCTGAAACGCGCGCTGCTCGACTATCTGGAGCGGGACGGCGTCACCCACGGCCTCGACATGTCGACCACCGCCAAACGCCGCTTCCTGCAGACCTTCCAGGACCTGGTGCTGCGCCCGCGCGACCTGCCGTACAAGGTCATGTTCCCGGGCCCGACGGGCACCAACGCCGTGGAGTCCGCCCTGAAGCTGGCGCGGAAGGTGAAGGGGCGCGAGGCGATCGTGTCGTTCACCAACGCCTTCCACGGCATGTCGCTGGGCTCGCTCGCCGTGACCGGCAACGCCTTCAAGCGGGCCGGTGCCGGTATCCCGCTGGTGCACGGCACGCCGATGCCCTTCGACAACTACTTCGACGGCACGGTGCCGGACTTCCTGTGGTTCGAGCGGCTGCTGGAGGACCAGGGCTCCGGGCTGAACAAGCCGGCCGCCGTGATCGTCGAGACGGTGCAGGGCGAGGGCGGCATCAACGTGGCGCGCGCGGAGTGGCTGCGGGCGCTCGCCGACCTGTGCGCGCGCCAGGACATGCTGCTCATCGTCGACGACATCCAGATGGGGTGCGGCCGTACCGGCGCCTTCTTCTCCTTCGAGGAGGCGGGCATCACCCCGGACATCGTCACCGTCTCCAAGTCCATCAGCGGCTACGGCCTGCCGATGTCGCTGACCCTGTTCAAGCCGGAGCTGGACATCTGGGAGCCGGGCGAGCACAACGGCACCTTCCGCGGCAACAACCCGGCCTTCGTCACGGCCAGCGCCGCGCTGGAGACGTACTGGACCGACGGCTCCGCCATGGAGAAGCAGACCCGGGCGCGCGGCGAGCAGGTCGAGCAGGCGCTGATCGCCGTCACCGAGGAGAACCTGGCCGACGTCAAGGAGTACCGGGGCCGCGGCCTGGTGTGGGGCCTGGAGTTCCACGACAAGAGCCGGGCCGAGCGGGTCGCGCGCCGCGCCTTCGAACTGGGGCTGCTGATCGAGACGTCCGGCCCGGAGAGCGAGGTCGTCAAGCTGCTGCCCGCCCTGACCATCACCCCGGACGAGCTGGACGAGGGCCTGACGACGCTGGCCCGCGCCGTCCGCGAGACCCGCTGATCCCTGAGTCCCTGAGTCCCTGACTACCTGAGTCCCTGAGTACCTGTGTCCTGAGCCCTCGGCCGGCCTGTCGGCCCGCCGGCTCACCGGACACCCGTACGCCCGACCGCCATCCAGGAGGTATCGCTCCACCGTGATCGTCCGTTCGTTCAAGGAGATCGAAGGCACCGACCGGCACGTGAAGGCCGCGTCCGGGACGTGGGAGAGCAAACGCATCGTCCTCGCCCGGGAGAGGGTCGGCTTCTCGCTGCACGAGACGGTCCTCTACGCCGGCACGGAGACGTCGATGTGGTACGCCAACCACATCGAGGCCGTGGTCTGCGTCGAGGGCGAGGCCGAGCTGACCGACCACGAGACCGGGCGGACGTACACCATCACGCCCGGGACCATGTACCTCCTCGACGGGCACGAGCGGCACACGCTGCGCGTCAAGGAGGACTTCCGCTGCATCTGCGTGTTCAACCCGCCGGTGACCGGACGGGAGGACCACGACGAGAACGGCGTCTACCCGCTGCTCACCGAACCCGAGGAGGTGTGACGACCCATGACCACCACCACGACCACCACCGCCGCGACCACCACCACCGCGCAGCCGACCGTCACCGACCTCTACCCGACCCGGGGCACCAGCGAGGTGCTGATCCCGCGCCAGGACCCGGTCGTCTGGGGCGCTCCCGACGCGCCCGGTCCGTTCGGTCCGGCCGATCTCGAGGCGTTCGAGCGCGACGGCTTCCTCGCCATCGACCAGCTGATCACCGAGGCCGAGGTGGCCGTCTACCGGCGGGAGCTGGAGCGGCTGGTCACCGACCCGGAGATCCGCGCCGACGAGCGCTCGATCGTCGAGCCGAAGTCGAAGGAGATCCGGTCCGTCTTCGAGGTGCACCGGATCAGCGAGGTGTTCGCGAACCTGGTGCGCGACGAGCGGGTCGTCGGCCGTGCCCGGCAGATCCTCGGCTCGGACGTCTACGTCCACCAGTCGCGGATCAACGTCAAGCCCGGCTTCGGCGCAAGCGGCTTCTACTGGCACTCGGACTTCGAGACCTGGCACGCCGAGGACGGCCTGCCGAACATGCGGACGGTGTCCGTCTCGATCGCCCTGACCGAGAACTTCGACACCAACGGCGGGCTGATGATCATGCCCGGCTCGCACAAGACGTTCCTGGGCTGTGCGGGCGAGACGCCCAAGGACAACTACAAGAAGTCGCTGCAGATGCAGGACGCGGGCACCCCGTCCGACGAGGCGCTGACCAAGCTGGCCTCCGAGTACGGCATCCGGCTGTTCACCGGCAAGGCCGGCTCGGCGACCTGGTTCGACTGCAACGCCATGCACGGCTCCGGTGACAACATCACGCCGTTCCCGCGCAGCAACGTCTTCATCGTGTTCAACAGCGTGGAGAACACGGCGGTCGAGCCGTTCGCGGCGCCGGTGCGGCGGCCCGAGTTCATCGGGGCGCGCGACTTCACGCCGGTGCGCTGACGCGGCAGGCGTACGGGATACGGGAGCGGGCGGTGTCCTCGGGACGCCGCCCGCTCCCCTGTCGTGCTCAGCCGGCCAGCACGTCCAGCAGCCGGTCCACGTCCGCGGCCGTGTTGTACAGGTGGAAGGCGGCGCGCAGGTTGCCCGCGCGGTCGGACACCTCGATCCCCGCCTCGCTCAGCTCGGGCTGGCGGGAGCCGAGGCCCGGCACGGAGACGATCGCCGACCCGGGAGCGGGCACGGGCTCGTGGCCGAGGCGCGCGAGCCCGGCCCGGAACCGGTCGGCGAGCGCCACGTCGTGGGCGTGCACGGTGGCCACTCCGGCCTCCTCGATCAGCTCCAGGGAGCGGCGCAGACCGGCGAAGGTGAACAGGGCCGGGGTGAGGTCGAACCGCCGGGCGCTGCGGGCGTACTCGGTCACCGGGCCGTAGGTGCTGTCCCACGGGCGCTCCCCGGCGACCCAGCCCGCCAGCAGCGGGGTGAGCCCGCCGAAGTCCTCGGGGACGACGAGGAAGGCGGCGCCGTGCGGGCCGAGCAGCCACTTGAAGGAGACGGAGGCGCCGAAGTCGTCGGCGGCGGCGTCCATCGGGAGCCAGCCGGCGGCCTGGGAGTAGTCGACGTAGGTGCGCGCCCCGTGGGCGCGGGCGGCCTCCCGCAGGGCGGTGAGGTCGGCGATCCGTCCGTCGGCGGACTGGACGGCGCTGACCGCGACGAGCGCGGTGCCGGGGCGGACGGACTCGGCGATCCGCTCCAGCGGGACGGTGCGGACCTTGAGGTCGCCGCGGACGTGGAACGCGTTGAGCACGGAGGTGAAGTCGTCCTCCGCGGTGATGACTTCGGCGCCGGCGGGCAGGGAGGCGGCGATCAGTCCGGTGTGCGCGGCGACCGACGCGCCCAGGGCGACCCGGGTCACCGGGACGCCGGCCAGCCGGGCGTAGGCGGCCCGGCACGCCTCGACGTCCTCGTACAGCGGGGTCAGCGGCCGGCCCTCGGCCCGCAGCAGTGCCGCCTCGTGCAGGGCGGTGACGGCGCGGGCGGGCAGCAGGCTGTTGCTCGCGGTGTTCAGGAAGGTGGTCGCGGGGCTGAACTCGGCATGGACGAGGGCGTCGAGGGCGCTGGTGGTCTCCATGAGTCCACTCTGGGCCCCCGGCCTTCCCTCGTCCATTGCGTCTTTTTACGCGGTTTCTCTAAGCGTTCCTTATGAGTCCGCGCCGACCTGCGGCTTTCGCCGGTCGGCCAGGACAGCTGGGGGCAGCCAGGACCGCTAGGACGGCTGGGGCACGGCGCAGCCGTCCGGGCCGCACGCGTCGGCGTCCCCCCGGTCGAGCAGGGTGAGCGGCGAGCGCTCGCCCCAGGCCTGGCGGAGCGCCTGGGCGAAGACCTCGGCGGGCTGCGCGCCGGAGATGCCGTACTTCCGGTCGAGCACGAAGAACGGCACCCCGGTGGCGCCGAGCCGGGCGGCCTCCTGCTCGTCGGCGCGGACCTCGTCGGCGTAGGCGTCGGGGTCGGCGAGCACGGCACGGGCCTCGGCGGCGTCCAGGCCGGCGTCGGCGGCGATCGCGACTAGCCGCTCGGTGTCCGCGAAGACGGACTCCTCCTCGGCGAAGTTCGCCTCGTACAGCCGCTGGATCAGCTCGCCCTGGCGGCCGTACCGCTTGGCGTGGTGGAGCAGCCGGTGCATGTCGAAGGTGTTGCCGTGGTCCCGGCCGCGGGTGCGGTAGGCCAGGCCCTCGGCCGCCGCCTGGGTGCCCAGGTTGTCCTCGGCGGCCTGGGCCTGCTCCTCGGAGATGCCGTACTTGCGGGCCAGCATCGGGACGACGGGTCCGGTGTCGCCCTTCGGGCGGTCGGGGTCCAGCTCGAAGGAGCGGTGCACCACCTCGACCTCGTCGCGGTGCGGGAAGGCCGCCAGCGCCTTCTCGAAGCGGGCCTTGCCCACGTAACACCAGGGACAGGCGATGTCGCTCCAGATCTCGACGCGCATGTTCTCGGCTCTCCAGCTCAGTGGTTCACGGAGGACGGATGTCCCCCGCGAAGTACGTGAACATTCAAACGCCGGGATCCATTCCGCCGAGCAGGGGCGCGGGGAACTGCGCGAGCGACCGCACACGACCGGCAGCCCGGATCCCGCCGCACCCCCACGGCGCTACCGCTCCAGCACCCCGTTGAACCGCCGGGGCAGCCCGAGCGGATTCTCGTCCCGCAGCTCCGGCGGCAGCAGCGCCTCCGGCGCCCCCTGGTAGACCACGGGCCGCAGCCACCGCTCGATGGCGGTCCCGCCCACCGACGTCGAGGTCGACGTGGTGGCGGGGTAGGGCCCGCCGTGGTGCTGCGCAGGCGCGACGGCGACCCCGGTCGGCCACCCGTTGACCAGGACCCGTCCGGCGAGCGGCGTCAGCTCGGCCAGGATCTCCGGACCCCGGCCCTCCCCCGCCGCCTCGGCCGAGGACAGGTGCACGGTCGCCGTGAGGTTGCCCGGCAGCCGCGACAGCACGGTCTTCGCCTCGGCCTCGTCCCGGTAACGGGCGACGACGGTCACCGGCCCGAAGCACTCCTCCAGCAGCAGGTCGTGCTCGCCCTCGGCGGCCAGCCGGCTCGCCGGCACGGTCAGGAAGCCGGGGCTGACGGTGTGCTCCCCGCCCTCGCCCGGCGTCACCGGCGCCTCCACGTCCGGCAGCTGGGCCCGCTCGGCGACGCCCGCGACGAAGTTGTCCCGCATCCGGTGGTCGAGCAGCACCCCGGCGTCGACGGCGCTCACGGCCTCGGCGAGCGACTTGACCAGCTGGTCGCCCGCGTCGCCCGCCGGGGCCAGGACCAGTCCGGGTTTCACGCAGAACTGGCCGACACCGAGGGTCATCGACCCGGCGAGCCCGCTGCCGATCGCCTCGGCGCGCTCGGCCGCCGCGGCCTCGGTGACGAGGACCGGGTTGAGGGAGCCCAGCTCGCCGTGGAAGGGGATGGGCACGGGACGCGCGGCGGCCGCGTCGAAGAGGGCACGGCCGCCCCGTACGGATCCGGTGAAGCCGGCCGCGGCGATCAGCGGGTGCTTGATCAGCTCGACGCCCACCTCGAAGCCGTGCACCAGGCCCACCACCCCGGCGGGGATGCCGTGCTCGGCGGCGGCCTCCCGCAGCACCGCGGCGACCTGCTCGGACAGCGCCGGGTGGTCGGGGTGGGCCTTGACGACGACGGGGCAGCCCGCGGCGAGCGCGCTCGCGGTGTCGCCGCCGGCGACGGAGAACGCGAAGGGGAAGTTGGAGGCGGAGTAGACGGCGACGACACCGAGCGGGACCTTGTAGCGGCGCAGGTCCGGGATGGGCGGGGTGGCGGTGTCGTCGGGGTGGTTGATGACGACGTCGAGGTAGGCGCCCTCGTCGACGATGTCCGCGAAGGCGCGCAGCTGGTAGCAGGTGCGGGCGAGTTCGCCGGTGAGCCGGACGGGGCCGAGCGCGGTCTCGGCGTCGGCGGTCCCGACGAGCCGGTCCCGGGCGGCGTCGAGGCGGTCGGCGGCGGTGCGCAGGAAGGCGGCGCGGACCGTGCGGTCGGTCAGGGCGCCGCGGGCCTCGTGCGCGGCGCGGACGGCGGTGTCCACCTCCTGGGCTGTGGCCTCCACCGCAACCTGTTCCCGCTGCTTCCCGGTACGGGGGTCGACACTCCAGACTGGTGCTGCTGCCACCACGGGTCCCTCCCAGTATGTCTCCCGCCCGGCAGGGGCGTTCGATATACTGAACACTGTCTCTGATGATGAACGATCGAGAGACTATTTCCCGTCCAACGAAGGGGTCAAGGGCGATGTCGGCAGGCGAGACGGGCGGCGGAGCGCAGGTCAAGTCGGCGGTGCGGACGGTGGAGCTGCTGGAGTACTTCGCGGCCCGCCCCGGTATGCACTCCCTCGCGTCGGTCCAGGAGGCCGTCGGGTACCCGAAGTCCAGCCTGTACATGCTGCTGCGCACCCTGGTCGAACTCGGCTGGGTGGAGACCGACGCGACCGGCACCCGGTACGGCATCGGGGTGCGCGCGCTGCTGGTCGGCACCTCCTACATCGACGGCGACGAGGTCGTCGCGGTCGCCCGGCCCACCCTGGACCGGCTCTCCGACGACACCACCGAGACCATCCACCTGGCCCGCCTCGACGGCACCAACGTCGTCTATCTGGCGACCCGTCAGTCCCAGCACTACCTGCGCCCGTTCACCCGGGTCGGCCGGCGCCTGCCCGCCCACTCGACCTCCCTCGGCAAGGCGCTGCTGAGCACCTACAGCGACGAGCAGGTCCGCAAGATGCTCCCGGAGACGCTGCCCGCGCTCACCGAGAACACCATCACCGACCGCGAGAAGCTCATCGAGGAGCTGCACCAGGTGCGGGAGCAGGGGTACGCCGTCGACCGCGAGGAGAACACGCTGGGCCTGCGCTGCTTCGGCGTGGCGATCCCCTACCGCACCCCGGCCCGCGACGCGATCAGCTGCTCCATCCCGGTCGCCCGGCTCACGCCCGCGCACGAACAGATGGTGAAGGACGCCCTGTTCGACGCCCGGGACCGGCTCACCCTGGCGACGCGGAGGCTCTGACCGTGCAGGTGGCGCTCCGGCCCGTCCACGACAGCGACCTGCCGGTCTTCTACCGGCAGCTGAACGACCCCGAGTCCCTGCGGATGGCCGCGTTCACCCCGCCGGACCCGGCCGACCGGTCCGCCTTCGAGGAGCACTGGCGGCGGGTGCGCGCGTCGGCCGACGTGCACGCCCGCACGGTGCTGCTCGACGGTGACGTGGTGGGCAGCGCGGCCGTCTACGGCGTGCCCGGCGAACGCGAGGTCACCTACTGGGTGGACCGCGCCTACTGGGGCCGCGGCGTGGCCACCGCCGCGCTGCGCGCCCTGCTCGCCGAGGTCCCCGAACGCCCGCTGTACGCCCGCGCGGCGGCCGACAACGCCGGGTCGCTGCGCGTGCTGGCCCGCTGCGGCTTCCGGGAGACCGCCCGGGAGCGGGGGTACGCGGCCGCGCGCGGCGAGGAGATCGAGGAAGTGGTGCTCCGGCTGGCGGAGTGACCCCGCGGCGCGGTTCTCCCCCACGCGGCGGAGGCGGATCGTCGCGGGGCAGGAGGCGGGCGGCGCGCTCCGCGCGGGAGCGTGGCGGCATGACGCACACAGTCGCCGATTCCGCCCGGAGCGCCGGCTCCCCCGGCTCGTCCGGCTCGTCGGGCCCCCCGGCCTCGTCGGACTCCGCCGCCTTGTCAGGCCCCCCGGCCTCGTCGGACTCCCCCGCCTTGTCGACCGATTCGGCCTCGACCGCCTCGCCTGCCTCGAAAGGCTCTTCGGCCTCGCCCGCCTCACCGGCGTCCCCCGCCGTCCTCGGCCGGCCGCGCCGGATCCTGCGCGCCGTCGCCGTGGTCTCGTGCGTGCCGTATCTGAGCCTCAAGATCGCCTGGCTCGCGGGGAGTCACGTCGGCATCCCGGACGGCAGCCCCCTGCTGGAGCACCGCACCGCCGTGGCCGTGGCGAACGGCGTCACCGTGCTGATGGACGCGTGCGTGATCGTGCTGGCGCTGGTGCTGACCCGGCCGTGGGGACTGCGGCTGCCCGCCTGGCTGCTGACGGTGCCGATGTGGGTGGCGACCGGGCTGCTCACGCCGATCATGACGGGCTTCCCGGTGCAGCTCCTCGTCACCGCGTTCGGCGGCGCCGTGCGGACCACGGACGACGGCGGCCGGACCTTCCTGGACTCCTGGGTGTTCGTCGTGGTCTACGGCGGTTTCCTCGTCCAGGGCCTCGCCCTCGGGACGCTGTTCGCGCTCTACGCCCGCGACCGGTGGGGGCGGCTGTGGCGGGGCCGGCTGTGGGACCTGCCGCGGGCGGTCCTCGGCACCGCCGCGCAGAAGACGGTGGCCGTCGCCGCCGCCGTCCTCGCCGTGCCGCCGCTGGCCGCGCACCTGTTGTGGGCCTGCGGCGCCACCACCGGGCTCAACGCCGACCGGATCGCCGACCGCACCAGCGACTTCCACATCGTGGAGGCCCAGTCCGCCGTGTTCCTCGCCGTGGCCGTCGCCGCCGGTCTGATGCTGGCCTTCCGCCGCGGCCGCGCGCTGCCGGTGAGGGTGCCGCTCGCCCTGGCCTGGACCGGGTCCGCCGCCGCGGCCTGCTGGGCGGGCTGGCAGGCGGTGGCCTCGCTGGTCGTCACGGAGAGCGCGGCGGAACGGCCCACGGCGCTGATGAACCTCACCTACGCTTGCGGCATGATCGTCGGCTTCCTCGTCGCGGGCCTGGCCGCCCGCCTCCTCGTCGCGCGCGCGGCGGGCCGGCGCACGGCGTGAGCGCGTTCACCCGGGCCCTGTTCGGGCGGCGGGCGCGCCGGCGCTGGATCCATCTGATCCTCGGCGGCGCGCTCGCCATGCCGTACGTCTTCGTCGGCCAGCTGATCGTCGGGCCCGCCACCGACTCCCGGTACGTCTTCCAGGACCTGACCCTGCAACTGGCGTCGTTCGCCGTGGGACTGCCGCTCGCCGCCGTCACCGCCCTGTTCCCGCTGACCCGGCCCCTGGAGTCGGGCGCGGTGCGCTGGCTGTGCGGGGTGGCCGAGGACCGGCTCGCCTACGACCCCGCCCGCGGGCGCGCCGCCAAGGGCCGTACGGCGGCCTGGTTCACGCTGCATCTGGGGCTCGGCGGGATCGTCTCCGGGATGTCACTGGCGGTACCGCCGTTCGCGGTGTTCCTGATCCTGCTGCCCGCGCTCGCCCGGTTCCGCCCGGACCTGGTGGACCTGCCCGGACCGCTCGGTGGGACCTGGGCGCCGGCCCTGGCGCCGCTCGCCGGGGTGGCGTGTCTGGTGGCGCTGGCGGCCTGCGCGGCCGGGTGCGGCGCGCTGCTCGCCCGCTGGGCGCCCGCGCTGCTCGGGCCGGCACCCGAGGACCGGCTGGCCGCGGCCGAGCGGCGCGCCGCCGACCTGGCGGTGCGCAACCGGCTCGCCCGCGAGCTGCACGACTCCGTCGGCCACGCGCTCAGCGCGGTCACCCTCCAGGCGAGCGCCGCCCGCCGGGTGCTGGACAGCGACCCGGAGTTCGTCCGCGAGGCGCTGGCCGCGATCGAGGACACCACCCGGCGCACGGTCGGCGAACTGGACGCCGTGCTCGGTGTGCTGCGGGACGGCGACGCGCCCGGCACGGCGCCCGCGCCGACCCTCGGCGCCGACCTCGGCGCCCTTGTGCGCCGCACCCGCGCGGGCGGGCTGCGGGTCGACTGCGACCTGGGGGTCGACCCGGCCGCGCTGCCGCCGCTGGTGTCCCGCGAGGCGTACCGCATCGTGCAGGAGGGACTGAGCAACGCCCTGCGGCACGGTGGCGCGGGCGCGCGGGTCGCGGTGCGGATCGCGCGGGCCGGTGACCGGGTGGAGATCACCGTCGAGAACCCGCTGACCGGCTCCGCCCCGGGCCGGCCCGGCGGCGGGCACGGCCTGCGCGGCATCGCCGACCGGGCCCGGCTGCTGGGCGGCACCTCCGAGGCCGGTCCGGCCGGCGACCGGTGGCGGCTGTGCGTACGGCTGCCGATGAAGGGATGCGCGTGAACGACACCACGCAGACGGCCCGAGCGGTGCGGATCGTCCTCGCCGACGACGAGCGGATGGTCCGCACCGCGCTGCGCGCGATCCTCTCCGCCGAGCCGGACCTGGAGGTCGTCGGCGAGGCGGCGACCGGCGCCGAGGCGGTGTCGGTGGTGCGGGAGCTGCGGCCGGACGTCGTCCTGATGGACGTGCGGATGCCGGAGACGGACGGCATCCGCGCCACCGAGCGGATCCTGGGCACGATGGACGCGCCGCCGCGGATCGTGGTCGTGACCACGTTCGAGAACGACTCCCATGTGTACGACGCGCTGCGCGCCGGCGCCGCCGGGTTCCTGCTGAAGCGGGCCGACGCCGAGGCGCTGGTGCAGGCGGTGCGGCTGGTGGCGCGCAGCGACACCCTGCTGTTCCCGTCGGCCGTGCGGGCGCTGGCCGTGCGGCACGCGGACCCGGCGCCCGCGCCGTGGGTGACGAGGCTCACGGCCCGGGAGAGCGAGGTGCTGCGGCACATGGCGACCGGGCTCACCAACGCGGAGATCGCCCGGCGGATGGAGGTCGGCCCCGCGACGGTGAAGTCCCATGTGGCGGCCGTCCTCGCGAAGACGGGGGCCCGCGACCGCACCCAGGCGGTGATCGCGGCGTACGAGGCGGGGTTTCTGAGGAGCGGATGAGAAAACGGACGGACGGGAACGTTCCGGCCGATCCGCTCGTCTGTCCGGGCGCGATGAACAAGACGATCAGGCGCGCGTCGGTGCTCGTTCTGCTCCTGGTGCTCGCCCTGCTGGTCAGGGCGACGTGGGTGCAGTTCTACGAGGGCAAGGCGCTGGCGGAGGACAAGCACAACCGGCGGAACGCGATCGCGCTGTACAGCGAGCCGCTCGGCGACATCGTCGTGGCCGGGGAGGCGGTCACCGGCTCGGCGCGGACGAAGAGCGGCGACCTCAGATACCAGCGGACGTACAAGAACGGCGCGCTGTACGCGGCGGTGACCGGCTACAGCTCGCAGGTCTACGGCGCCACCCAGCTGGAGGGCATCTACCAGGACCTCCTGGACGGCACGGACAACCGGCTGAAGACCGTGCTGGGCACGGTCACCGGCGAGCGCGCCGAACCCGGCGACGTGATCACCACGATCGACCCGGCCACCCAGAAGGCGGCGTACGAGGCGCTGGGCGGCAAGAAGGGCGCCGCCGTCGCCATCGACCCGGAGACCGGGCGGATCCTCGCGGTCGTCTCCACCCCGTCGTACGACCCGACGGCGATCACCGCGGGGGACTCGGAGGCCTGGACGGGGCTCACCGAGGACCCCGGCAAGCCCATGACGAACCGTGCGCTGCGCCGGCCGCTGCCGCCGGGCTCCACGTTCAAGCTGGTCGTGGCGGCGGCCGCGCTGGAGGACGGGCTGTACACGTCGGTGGACGAGCGGACGGACAGCCCCGACCCGTACGACCTGCCGCAGTCCTCCGACGTGCTCACCAACGAGAACCCGGACGCGCCCTGTGAGAACGCCTCGATCCGGGTGGCGCTGCAGTACTCGTGCAACAACGTCTTCGGGAAGATGGCCGTCGACCTGGGCCAGGACAAGGTCCGGGCGATGGCGGAGAAGTTCGGCTTCAACGACGCCGAGCAGGACGTCCCGGTGCGCGCCTACGAGAGCGTGTACCCGAAGGACATGGACGAGCCGCAGACCGCGCTGTCCGGCATCGGCCAGTTCGACGTGACCGCGACTCCGCTCCAGATCGCCATGGTGTCCGCGGCCCTGGCCAACGACGGCAAGCTGGTCCGGCCGCACATGGTGTCGCGGATCACCGACCACAGCGGCGACGTGCTGGAGGACTACGACGACAACGCCTCCACCGAGGAGGTCGTCGGCCCCGGCACCGCCGAGCAGCTGCGGTCGGCGATGCGGACGGTCGTCGAGGAGGGCACGGGCACCAACGCGCGGATCGACGGGGCGACGGTCGGCGGCAAGACCGGTACGGCCCAGCACGGCGAGAACAACAGCAAGACGCCGTACGCCTGGTTCACCTCGTACGCCACGTCCGGCAGCTCCGGCGAGCAGGTCGCGGTGGCGGTCGTCGTCGAGCAGTCGGACGCGGCGCGTTCCGAGGTCAGCGGCAACGGGCTGGCCGCCCCGGTGGCCAAGGCCGTGATGGAGGCGGCACTGCGGGGCTGAGCGGGCGCCTCACCCGACGCCGGGCAGCGGAGACGGAGTTCGGTCCGCCATACGCCATTCGAAACCTCGTACGACTCACTGGTACAGTGCCGGATCTCGTCCCGGCGTACGGCTGTTCGACGCCGGGGAATCGCTGCGAGGAGAGACCGCTCGTGGGGACAGTCGTCGACGA
Source organism: Streptomyces sp. NPDC052687 (assembly GCF_040678395.1). Lineage (NCBI taxonomy): Bacteria > Bacillati > Actinomycetota > Actinomycetes > Kitasatosporales > Streptomycetaceae > Streptomyces > Streptomyces sp. NPDC052687. The sequence goes on from NZ_JBFATR010000015.1 coordinate 100,729, forward strand.
CGCCGCCTCCGTGGAGTTCCATGCCTTCTTCGAGCGCCACTACGCCGAACTCGCGCGTCTCGCCCATCTGCTGACCGGTGAGGCGGACGCCGCCGACGACCTCGCGGCGGACGCGCTGCTGGCGCTGTGGCACCGCTGGGACCGGGTGCGCGCGGCCGACCACCCGGTGGCGTACGCGCGCGGGGTGGTCGCCAACCTGGCTCGCACCCGGATCCGCAGCGCGGTGCGCGAGCGGCGCCGGATCGCCCTGTTCTGGTCACCGCGCGAGGAGCGGACCGAGAACCCGGACGTGGCCGGCGTCGTCGACGTCCAGGAGGCGCTGCGCAGGCTGCCGTTCCGCAAGCGGGCCTGTGTGGTGCTGCGGCACGCCTTCGACCTGTCGGAGAAGGACACGGCGCTCGCCCTCGGTGTGTCGGTGGGTACGGTGAAGAGCCAGACCTCGAAGGGAATGGCCGAGCTGCAGAGACTGCTCGGCACACGGCAGGCCTCGCAGCGGGTGCGTGCCGCGATGGCGCGGACCGGCCAGGCCGCGGGAAGGGACCGATGATGCGGCGGGACGTGCACGAGGAGCTGCGCGCCCGGCTGCGGGAGGCGGCCGAGGCGCATCAGCCGGACCGGGCGCGGATGCTGGCCCGGATCGAGCGCGGCATGGCCGAGGAGGTCCGCCCGGCCGGTCACCGGGCCACGCGTCCGCCGGTGTTCGGCTGGCTGCGGGTGGCGGGGGCGACGGCCGCGGTCGCGGGCGTGCTCGCCGCCGGAGGGCTCACGGTGGCGTCGGCGGTGAAGTCGGACGACGCTCCCCCGCAGGGCACGGTCGCGGTCACCGCGACGCCCACGCCGTCACCGGAGGCGACCCGCACGCCGCCCGCCTTCCCCGCGGAACCGTCGCCGAGCACCCCGCCCACGCGCGGTGAGCGGTCCAGCGCGCCGCCGTCGGCCACGGCGACGGCCGGCCCGGCGTCGTCGGCGCCCGCGCTGCCGTCCGCGGGTGCCGGGGTCGAGGACGGCCCGCTGTGGTCGGACGGCTCGGTGGACCCGCACAGCAACGAGTTCTGGGCGCAGAGCAACGTCACCCTGAAGACCGCCGAGCGACTGACCGCGCTGACCGTGGAGTTGCGGGTGGCGCAGACCGGAGGGGTGTCCTCGACGGGCGCCTGGCGGTCGCTGCCCGAGGACGACTTCGAGCTGACGGTCGGTGAGCGGGACGGCTTCCTCGTCTACACCTGGCGGCTGAAGGAGGGCCGTACGGTGCCGGCGGGCGAGTGGGTGTTCGCGGGGCAGTACGACCACGAGCGCGGCGGCCGGGACGCGAAGGACGACCGCTACGCGGCGGCGGCCCGCACCGCCTCCCAGACCCTCCAGGTGGCGGGCGACTTCGCGCCGCGGGACGACGACGAGGACGACGAGTAGCCGGCCGCGGGACGGCCCTGAGCGGTCCGTCCCGGGTGGCTCGGGGCACCCGCGGACCGCCTCCGGCGGACGCCGGGAAAAAAATTCCGGGAACGCGGCAACCCTTTCCCCGCCGGTGGCGACCAGGAGACGCAAGGATCCCCCACCACGCAAGGAATGGCATGACAGCACGAGCCGAACAGCGCGTCCGCCACCGCCGCCGCGTCACCAAGCGACGCGCGGCGATCGCCGGCGCCACCGCCCTGGGCATCACCGGGGCGGCGATCGTCACCACGACGATGCTGTCCACCGCGGGCGCGGCCTCCGCCTGGCCGACCGCCCAGGGCACCAAGGCCGTCAGCAGCACCATCCCCGTCTCCGGCACCTACGACGGCGGCTACCAGCGCTTCTACGGAAGCGGCGAACTCGGCGGCACCGGCCAGGACGAGGGCCAGGACCCGATCTTCAAGCTCGCCGACGGCGCGGTCCTGAAGAACGTCATCCTGGGCGCCCCGGCCGCCGACGGCATCCACTGCGCGGGCAGCTGCACCCTGCAGAACGTCTGGTGGGAGGACGTCGGCGAGGACGCCGCCACCTTCAAGGGCAAGTCCTCCTCGGCCGTCTACACCGTGCACGGCGGCGGCGCGCGCAAGGCCGACGACAAGGTCTTCCAGTTCAACGGCGCGGGCAAGCTGGTCGTGACCGAGTTCCAGGTCTCCGACTTCGGCAAGTTGGTGCGCACCTGCGGCAACTGCTCGACGCAGTACAAGAACCGCCAGGTGATCATCAACGACGTCGACGTCACCGCGCCCGGCAAGTCGATCGTCGGCATCAACGCCAACTTCGGCGAGACGGCCTCCCTGCGCAACGTGCGCATCCACGGCGACGCCAAGAAGAAGATCAAGCCGTGCACCCGCTTCCAGGGCAACAACACGGGTGCCGAGCCCAAGGAGCTGGGCACCGGCCCGGACGGCACGCACTGCCGCTACACGGCCTCCGACCTGACCTACGAGTAGCCCCCAGCCGCCGGTCCGAGCCCCCCTCGGCCCGGCCCCCGGTGCCGGCGCGAGCCCCCCTCGCCCGGCACCTCACGCCCCCGCCGGTGACGACCGGCGGGGGCGTCCCCGTACCCGGAGGGCGGCGGGCAGGCGCCCCGGGACCGGGCGAAACCGTGGGAAACTGTGGTCCGAGGACGACACCCGCATCGAGACCTACCACGTGGCCTACGCGACCGGCCCGGGTCCGCTCGCCCGTGGACGAAGCGGGGCACGATCCTCGTCAAGCGGCCCGAGTACGGCATCCTCGGCACCGGCCACCACTCGGTGGTGAACGCCCCCGGCACCGACGACTGGTACCTCGTCTGCCACCGCTTCGGCCTGAACGGCCCCGGCCGCCCGGGCGGGGACGGCACCCACCGGGAGACCACGGTCGACCGCATGGAGTTCGCGGCCGACGGCACGATCAAGCCGGTGGTGCCGACGCTGGAGTCGGTCCGCCCGGTACGGCGGTGAGCCTCACAGCACGCGGTCCAGCCAGGCGAACACCTCGTCCTGCATCCGCTCGTCGAAGACGTGGCCGGCGTCCGGCCACGTCCTCAGCAGCAGCCGCTCCGCCGCGCCGCACGACCGCCACACGGCCCGCAGCCTGTCGTACGCGACGCGCACGCCGTCCGCGGTGAACAGCCGGTCCCGGGCGCCGTGGAAGAAGAGCATCGGACGCGGCGCGGCGATGCTCGCCACGTCCGGGATGTCCAGGAACCGGGCCAGCCCGGGATGGAGCAGGTAGTACGCGGACTGCCCGCGCAGGGCGTTGTTGCCGGGCACCAGCATCTCCTTCAGGCCGGTCATCCAGCACACGCTCGCCGCGGCGGCGATGTCGTCGCTGAGCGCGGCCGTCTGCCAGGCCCGGTAGCCGCCCATCGAGAAGCCGACGGCGGCCACCCGGCGGGCGTCCACCCGGTCGAGCCCGGCGAGGAACCCCGCGGCGCGGGCGTCCTCCCGGGCCATGAGCCCGGCCAGGGAGGAGCCGAGCTGGAAGAAGTGGGCGGCCAGGGCCTGCTGACCGGTGTAGGCGAGCGGCCCGCGGTCGCCCCAGCCCGGCGCGTCCAGGCACAGCACGACATAGCCGCGCCGGGCCAGTTCGTCCCCGACGAACCGTCCGCCGTAACACCGCCGCGCCCACTGTGCCGCGGAAGCCCGCCGGGCCTCGTCGTCCCGGGGGCGGACCAGTTTCTCCTTGCCGATGTCGAACCGGGACCCGTGGTCGTGCAGCAGCAGCACCGCCGGGAACGGGCCGCGCCCGTGCGGGGTGAGCAGGGCACCGCCCACGCGTGCCCAGCGGGTGAGGGAGACGGTGACCGGCTCGCGCGTCACGCCGTCGTCCCCGGCGGCCGGCTCCCCGAACTCGGGCGCGTACGGCGTCCCGTCCTGCCGCCCGACCAGCAGGTGCTCCTCGACCACCGCCCGTGCCGCCCGCCGCCAGCCGGGGAAGTCCCGGACGGGCGAGGTGCCCCAGGCGAGCGGGAAGGACAGCTCGTCTGTGAGGGCGGCCAAAGGCCCGGTCATGCCGGCCCTCACGCGGACCGTCGCCTGATGCTCAGCACGTCTGCTGCTTCCACGGCCGCCAGTCGCCGAGGTAGGCGGCGCGGGAAGCCGACTCGGCCTGCTCGTCGGTGAGCTGGGGCCGGTTGCCGGGGACGGTGACGCGGGCGCCGGGACCCAGGTTGCGGTACTCGGCGAACCGCTGCTCCTGCCACGGGAAGGCGTTCGACATGTTCGCGTAGGGCGCGGCCGCGTCGATGCCGGTGCCGAGCCAGGTGTCCCGCACGACGAGGGACGGGCGGGCGGTGGGGTCGGAGCTGGGCACCCAGGGGCGGGCCAGCTTGTAGTACGCGTCCGGGGCCTCGCTGGTGATCCGGCCGCGGGTCACCAGGTAGCCGCGCGGGTTGGCGCCCGCCGTCGACGGGGCGAAGACGAAGCCGTACGGGGCGCCGGACAGGTCGGTGCGGTTCAGGGTGCGGAAGTGGCAGTGCTCGAAGACGGCGGTGGCGCGGCCGAAGACGAAGTCGACGTCGCCCTCGGCGTAGCAGTGCGAGAAGTACTGGCGGGCGAAGACGGTCAGCGCGGTCGTGTCGGCGTAGAGGGTGTCCTGGTGGCCGAGGAAGCGGCAGTGGTGGAAGGCGGAGCGGTCGCCCATGACCTTGAGGGCGACGGCCTGGGTGCCGGTGACGCCGGGGTGGTCGGCGCGCAGCCAGTCGTTGGCGAAGGTGATCCGGTGGGCGGTGAAGCCGTCGGCGCGGATCGTGGTGGTGGCCGAGCCGGAGGTGCCGTGGGTGCCGCCGCCGGGCTTGGGGGTGCCGGCCGCGTTGTCGTACACGATGACGACGGCGCGCGGGTCGTCGGCGGCGCCGATCCAGGTCATCTCCGTCCGGGTGGCGTCGACGGAGACGGTCTCGCGGTAGACGCCGGGCGCGAGGACGAGGGTGCGGCCGGTGCCGTCGGCGGCGTGCACGGCGGCCTGGACGGTGGTGAAGTCGCCACGGCCGTGCGGGTCGACGTACAGGGTGCCGGGGGTGCGGCGGGCCGCCGGGGAGCCGTACCGGCCGAACGGGCGGGGCTCGTGCGCGGCCCGCGCGGGGAAGGCGGTCAGGCCGAGCGCGGCGGCCGCGCCGGCGCTCGCCAGCAGCAGTCCCCGCCGCGACAGGGGGGAACGGAGGTGGGGCGAGGGCATGCGGGTGCTCCTTCGGAGTGCGGCGGCTCCGGCCGCGCTCGCGCGGGGCCGGGGCGGCGGTGCGCCCCGGCCCCGGCGAGCGGACGGGCCGGTCGGTGGTGCGGTGCCCTGGGCGGGAGGCGTCAGCAGACGCGGCCGGCGCCGGCGCGGTGGTCGACGATGCCGGGGACGGCGCGGGGGTGGTCGACCCGGGTGCGCAGGGTGGGCGTCCAGCCGGCGCCGGACTGGAGGGTCTCGGCGGGAATCTCCGCGTTGTGCACGGCGATCAGGTCGGTGAGCTTGCCGTTGACGTGGTTGTGCTCGGCGGTGAGCGGCGCCTCGCTCCACTTCTTCAGCACCTTCGCGGTGCTGACGCCGGGCGCGAGGGAGAAGGCGTTGTGGGTGGCGTACAGCCGGGAGTTCGCGCCGATGCCGAAGACGTAGCCGAACTTCTGGCCCTTGGTGACCACGAAGTGGTTGTTGTACGCGTCGACCTGACCGAACCGCACGCGCGGGGCCCGCTCGACGATGCCCTCGAAGCGGTTGTGGTGGAGGGTGACCCGCAGCTTGCCGGAGTCGGTGGCGCCCGCCCCGTCGCTGTTGCCGATGAGCATGGTCTTGTCGTGGTCCTTGAAGGAGTTCCACGACACGGTGACGAGGTCGCCGCCGCGCACCACGTCCACCAGTCCGTCGTGCTGCTGGTAGACCTTGCCGAAGTGGACCGGCAGGGAGCTGTCGGGGTAACGGCCGTCGGTGAGCGTGTTGTGGTCGATCCACACGTGGGTGGAGCCGTACACCACGACACCGTCGTACTCGGAGTTCCAGGCGCCGGTCCCGTTGTCGTCGGTGGGGTCCCACTGCGGGAAGCAGTCGACCGGGGCCTCGATGGTGAGGTTGCGGATGATGACGTTGTCGACGCCGCGGATCTGGAGGCTGCCGCCGCGGATCGCGGCGTCCCGGCCGACGCCGACGATGGTGGTGTCGGCGGGGATGTTCGCCTTGATGACCTTGTCCTGGTTGGCGGCGGACGCGGCGCGCAGGTCCTCCTGTTCGCCGCTGACCGGCTTGTCGTTGCCCCAGACGGCCGGGTCGTAGTCGGCGAGGTACTGCCGGAAGTCGTAGCCCTCGGCGGCGAAGGCGGCGCAGCCCTCGGAGACGGCGTCGATGACGCCCTTGACCTTGATGATCCTGGGCGCGCTGCCGCCGTCCGCGAGGGCGGCCTTGAACTCGGCCCAGGTGGTCACCGTGTAGACGTGCGCGGCGTCGGCGGCCGATCCTCCGGTCGTGCCGGTGCCGTGGGAGGCCCACCCGTCCCCGGCGGCCAGCACCTCACGGCCGAGGTCGCGGGGCCCGGCGTGGGCGGTGGCGGTCCCGGTGACGCCGAGGACCAGTGCGGCGCACCCGGTGAGCGCGACGCCCTTCACCATCGTGCCTGTGACATGCTCATGCCATCTACGTGCATCCATGCTGCGGCTCTCTCTTCTGCCATCTGACGGTCGGACGGATCACACGGCGGCCGGCGGCCAGCTGATCCAGGACTCGGGGATCTCCTCGTCGAGCCGGCGCACGTCCCGCGGGCCCAGCACCCGCGTGCGCAGCAGCTCCCGCACCACCAGCCGCGCCACGGCGATCGCGCCCGGCGGGTTGAAGTGCGTGTTGTCCTGCTCGGTCGCCGTCCAGTTGAAGTACGTCTTGCTCTCCTCGACGCCCAGCTCCTGCCACAGCGCCAGCGACAGCGCCTGCACGTCGAGCAGTGCCACGCCCTCCTCGCGGGCGAGCGCGCGCATCGCCGCCGGATAGTCGCCGTGGCTCGGCAGCGCCCTGCCGCCTGCGTCGAACCGGCGCCGCTCCACCGCGGTCGCCAGCACGGGCCGGGCGCCCCGGGCACGGGCCCCGTCGATGTACAGCCGCAGGTAGTCCTGGTACGTCGTCCAGGGCTCGGTGTACCGGGCGGGGTCGGCGCTCTTCTCGTCGTTGTGGGCGAACTGCACGATCAGGACGTCACCCGGCCGGATCTCCCCGAGAAGGACATCGAGCCGGCCCTCGTCCACGAAACTCTTCGAACTGCGCCCGTTCACCGCGTGATTGGCCACGGGCAGGTCCTTGCGCAGGAAGAAGGGGAACGCCATCCCCCACCCGGTCTCCGGCGCCGCGTCCGCGTACTTCTGCGCGGCGGTGGAATCCCCGGCGATGCAGATCGTCCGCCGCCGCCCGGAAGAGGCCTGCGCGACACCGTTCGCCGCGAAGGCGAGGGGAACGGCGGCGAGCGCGGCGGAGGCGACCTGTCTACGGGTCATGGACACGGTGGCACCTTTCGGAACAAGGGACGGCCCGCGGCCCGAAACCGACAGGCCGCCCCACGGCGAATCCGGAACCCTTACTGATTGCGCTGCTTCCACTCGGCCTGGGCCTCGTTCAGCTGCTCGGCCAGCGTGTCCAGGAACTCCTTCGCGCTCAGGTCACCCAGCAGCACCTTCTGGAAGTTCGGCTCGTTCTCCGCCTTGGAGATCGTGTTCCAGTCCGGCAGGTAGTACGGCAGCTGGACGATCGTGGTGGAACCGTCGCTCAGCGCCTCGGCCGCCAGCTTCGTCGGCTCCGCCTTCGACACCCACGCGTCCTTCGCGGCGTCCGTGTTCGCCGGCACCTGGCCCGCCGACTCGTTGAACTTCGAGTTCTCCTCGTGCGAGAGCGCGAACTCGATGAACTTCCAGGCGGCTTCCTTGTTCTTGGAGCTCTTGAACAGGCCCAGCCCGTCCACCGGGTTGGACACCTGCACCCGCTTGCCACCGGGCCCGGTCGGCTGCGGGATGCCCCGGAACTTGTCGGTGCCGAGCGCCGTCACGTGGTCCTGGTACGACCCCAGGTTGTGGTTCAGCATGCCGATCGTGCCGGAGTCCCACTGCGCGACCATCTTGGTGAAGTCGTTGTTGAGGTCGGCGGACGGTGTGACCTTCTTGTACAGCGCCGCGTACTTCTCCAGCGCCTCGACGTTCTTCGGGTCGTTGACCGTGGTCTTGTCGCCGTTCCAGAACGAGGTGATCCCGCTCTGCCCGTACATCGCGTCCAGGGCCTGGGCGATGGATCCGGCGCCGCCGCGGATGGTGTACCCGAACTCGTTCTTCTTGGCGTTCGTCAGCTTCTCGGCCGCCTCGAAGAAGCGGTCCCAGGTGGTCGGCTCCTCCAGGCCGGCCTTCTCGAACAGGTCGGTGCGGTAGTACAGCACACCGTTGTTCGCGGAGGTCGGGATCGAGTACAGGGTGCCGTCGCCGCCGCCCGCGGCCTTCATCGACTCGACCATGTCCTCGTTGAGTTTGCCCTTGAGCGAGGACCCGGCGAGCCGCTCGTCCAGCGGTTCCAGCGCGCCCTGCGCGGAGAACCCGGCGAGCATGGCCGCGCCGACCCCGCCGACGTCCGGCAGCCCGCCGCCCTGGATGGCCGTGTCGACCTTGGACTGGTACTCGGTGGAGGAGATGCCGACGTACTCGACGTCGATCTGCGGGTTCGCCTTCTCGAAGTCGGCGATGATCTCCTTCCAGATGTCGGTGCGGACACCGCCGTTGTTGTCCCAGAAGACGATCTTGCCCTTGCCGCTGCCCTCGGAGCCCTCGCCGCCGCCCCCACCGCTGCCGTCGTCGCCGCAGGCGGTGGCGGTGAGCGCGAGAACGGAGCCCAGGGCGACGGCGATGGCAGCGCGCCTGCTTCTGCGGATATTGATCTTCATTGATCGGCTCTCTTCTTCGGGTTGTTCGGGTAGTTCGGGGTTCTTCGGGATTTCGGGTTCTTCGGGTTCAGCGGGATATGAAGTTGTGGGGGGTCAGTGACGGGCGTGCGGCGCGTCCTGCCGCGGGAAGCCGCCCATGCGGGTCGGCGGGGAGGCCCTGGTCGCGGCGGGCGGCTCGAAGTCGCGGACGCCCTGCCCGGCCGGGGCGGCCGGGCCGCAGCCGTCGCCGGTCGCCGGCCGGCTGCCGAGCGCCCGGATCGCCGGCCGTTCGACGACCGTGACCGGCTCGGGGCTGTCGGTCGTCGGGGTGTCCTGGTCACCCTGGGAGGCGGTGTCCTCGGGGACGGTCCGGTCACCGGCCGAACGCGCCGCCGGCGCCTGCCCGCCGTCCGGCTCGTGCGCGGCCCCGTCGGAGCCGTTGCCGAAGGGGAGGTCGCGCGCCGTGGCGTCCCCGGCGGAGTTCCGCACCGTGGCGCCGCCGTTCGAGCCGCCGTGCGCGGCGGGCGTGTCGTAGACGATGACGGTGCCGGAGCGGTGCTGTCCAGTCCCCTGCGGCACGATCTTCGGCTCGTCCGCGGGACGGTGGGCCCCGGTACGGCAGGTGCCGGGCGCGACGGCGGTCGTCACGGGCCCGTCGTCGCCGTCCGGCACCACGCCGATGCCCTGCTGCGGCCCGGAGAAGCGCCTGACGAGCGCCGGCACGGCGCGCGCCGGGTCCAGCCGGTAGGCGTAGAAGTCCCGCGGGTCGAAGGCGGCACCCCGGGTGTCGTGCCGCCCGCTCGTGTTCTTCAGGACCGACCCGCGCTGCACCAGTTCGGCGGTCGCGTCGGCCTGGTAGGGATGCTGGACGTCCTCGTAGTACGAGTTCTCGATGACCATCCTGGTCCTGCCGCGCGACCAGTTGCCGTACGTCCACACCGGATCGCCCGGATCGGCCTGGGCGGTCAGGTAGTTGTTGTAGAGGTGGGCGTAGGCGGCGTTGTCGACCGAGGGGTTGCGCTGTTTGGTGCCCCGGAACCAGTTGTGGTCGACGGTGATCTGCGTCCTGACGTCGGCCGTCCAGCCCACGCCGAAGGTCTTGTTGTTGTTCTCGAACCGGTTGTGGGAGACGGTCACGTACTCGCTGTTCTTGCGGATGTCGAGCTGGCCGTCGCAGATGCGCGAGAAGCGGTTGTGGTCGATCCAGACGTGGTGGACGGTGTCCATCTGGATGCCGTCGAAGTCGGTGTCCTTGCAGTCCCAGTCGCCCTCGACGGCCGAGTCGCGGATCGTGAGATTGCGGATGATCACGTTGTGGGTGCCGGGGCTCAGGTGGAACTCGCCCTGCACCAGCTCGCCGGTCGTCCCGACGCCGACGATGGTCTTGTCGGAGGCGACCTCGACGCTCGCGCCGAACGGCTGCGCGGTGATGCGGCCCGCGACCCGGATGACGTACGGCCCGGGCGCGGCGGCGTACCTCGCCAGCGCGGCCTGGTCCGTGACGGTGACGACCTCGCCGCCGGCGCCTCCGGTGGTGCCGCCGGCGAGCGAGGCGAAGCCGTGCGGGCGGTCGGGCCAGCGGGACGGGGCGGCGGGGGTGCCCGCCCCGGTGGCCGGCGGGGCGGCGTGGGCCTCCCCCAGGGTCCCGAGGCCCAGCGCGGCGACGAGGCCGGCGACGGCGGCCACCACCTTGCCGTGCCCCGGTCTCGGCAAGCGCTTGCCAGGGGGGTGCGTCATTGCGGCTCCCAACAGGCGTACGAGGAAAGGGGGTTCAGATCGCGGTGATGCGGAACTGCGTGAACGTGGCGGCGCCCGCGTGTCCCTGCCCGTCGTCGCCGGGGGCGAGCGCGAACAGGCCGAGCAGGGCGCCGACCCAGCGCCACGGGGTGGCGGCGAAGACCTGGCCGGAGGGGCGCAAGCCGTCCCCGGTGTCGGCGAGGAACCGGCAGCGCGCGCCGGGCCGGATCTCGATGCGCAGCCTGGCCGTCCCGTCCGGGGCGAGCCGGGCGTGCTCGGCGTCCCGTTCGTGCTCGGCGACCGGCTCGGCGTACCGGTGCACCAGGTGGACCGTGCCGTCGGCGCCCCGCTGGAGCCCGATCCAGCTGAACGCGTCCCCGAGCACGGCGAGTCCGGCCCGCGCGCCCGGTTCCCCGCTGTCCAGGCGCAGGGTGACCTCGGCGGCGGCGGCGGGGGTGCCGGGCAGCCGCTGGGTGAGGACGTTCGGCAGCCGGCGCAGGTCGTGCGCGTCGGCCGAGCGGACGCAGGTGAGCCGCAGGCCGTCGCCGGAGTGCTGGGTGGCCCAGCCGTCGCGCGGGTTGGCGGTCCACTGCCACTGGCGGCCGTACCGTCCGCCGGGGAAGTCGTCGTCGGTGGCGGGCGCGGCCGGCGGCTGCGGGGGCAGGCCGGGCCTCTTGTGGACGGCGACGGGGGCGCCGTCGTCGCCCAGCACCGGCCAGCCGTCCGCGCCCCAGCGCATCGGCTGGAGGTGGACGACCCGGCCGTAGGCGCCGCGCTGCTGGAAGTGCAGGAACCAGTCCTCGCCGGATGGGGTGCGCACCCAGCCGCCCTGGTGGGGCCCGTTGACGTCGGTGTCCTTCTGTTCGAGGACGACCCTCTCCTCGTACGGCCCGAAGAAGCCGCGTGAGCGGAAGGCGCCCTGCCAGCCGGTCTCCACTCCCCCGGCCGGGGCGAAGATCCAGAACCAGCCGTCGTGCCGGTAGAGCTTGGGGCCTTCGAGGGTGAACCAGCCGGGGATGCGGTCGGCGTCGACGATCACCTTGCCCTCGTCGAGCAGGGACGTGCCGTCGGGGTGCATCCGGTGGCCGGTGAGGCGGTTCTTGACGCCGGAGCGGGACTTGGCCCAGGCGTGCACCAGGTAGGCCTCGCCGGTCTCGTCGTCCCACAGGGGGCAGGGGTCGATCAGGCCCTTGCCCTCCTTCAGCAGGTGCGGCTTCGTCCACGGCCCGCGGATCTCGGGGGCGTTGATCTGGAAGATGCCCTGGTCGGGGTCGCCCCAGAAGATCCAGAAGCGGTCGTCGTGGTGTCGGAGCGACGGCGCCCAGACACCGCAGTCGTGGCGCGGCCTCGCGAACTCCCGCGCGGGTTCCAGGCGGTCGAGGGCGTGGCCGACGAGGGTCCAGTTCACCAGGTCGCGGGAGTGCAGCAGCGGCAGTCCGGGGACGCGGCCGAAGCTGGAGGCGGTGAGGTAGAAGTCGTCGCCGACGCGGACCACGTCCGGGTCGGACCAGTCGGCGTTCAGGACCGGGTTGGTGTACTCGTCCGTCACGGGGTGACCGCCTTCCGGATCAGGGCCGCGGCCTCGGCGCGGCCCAGGCGGCCGTCGGCGACGACGGTGACGACGCGGCGGACCAGGGTGTCGCCGGGCGGGACGGGCAGCCGCGCGTCGTGGGCCAGGGAGGAGCCGACGCCCGGGTACTCGGCGGTGCGCACGAACCACGGGTCGCGGCGGGTGGCGTCGGTGGCGCCGGCGAAGACGAGCGTCCAGGAGGAGCCGGCCAGCGCCAGCCAGTCGGCGGCCCGGCCGTGCACCGCCGCCTCGCCCTCCGTGTCGGCGGTGAACACGTCCGGCGCGCTCGCCTCCTTGCGGGCCCGCCAGAAGAAGCCCCCGTACGCGGCGCCGGGGCGTCCGTTGGTGGCGGGGCTGCCGAGGGTGAGCGCGGTGGCGGCGGGGTTGGTGAGGGCGAAGGTGAAGTCCAGCGCCCAGGCGGTGCCGGTGAGCGCGGTCGCGGCGACGGTACGGCGCTCGCGCAGCACCTCGGTGCCGCCGGCCACCCAGCGCAGCTCCTCGACGAAGCCGTCCGGGTCGCGCAGCTGGAAGCCGAGGTGCCGCTGGGCGCCGTGGTTGTCCAGCTCGGTGGGGCCCTGGTCGCGGACGAAGGTGCGTCCGCCCCAGAAGTTGTACCCCTCGACGTCGGGAACGGCGACACCGACGCCGAGGTGGTGCGCGTGGTCGGCGGGGCTCAGTTCGGTGACCGAGACGCCGGACAGGGTGGTGACGGGGTGCAGGTAGGGGCGCGGGGAGAGCCGGGCGGGCAGTTCGGGCCGGGTGACGTACCGGGCGACGGGCCGGCCCGCGACCCGCAGGACCGTGGTGTCCGCGCTGGTCATCGCGTGCTCACCTCTTCGTGGGCGGCCCAGGGCGCCGCCAGCTCGGAGTACAGGGCGAGGGTGTCGGCGGCGGCCGCGACCAGCGCGTCCACGCCGGGGACGACCCGGCGGTCCTCGCCCGGCGGCCGGCGCCAGGCGGACTCCGGGAGCGGGGCGGGGTCGGGGGCGAGCCGGATCGCCTCGACGACCTTCATGAAGGCGCCGGTGCTCTCCGGCGGCACGAGCAGGGCGGTGCCGTCCGTCAGATGGCCGGCCAGGTTCTCCAGCAGGTCCGTGCGGCCGTACTCGAACTCCTCGGGGCCGTGGTCGGCGCGCTGGAGCAGCACCCGGTCCTGCTTGTACCAGAAGGTGATCCGGCCGCGGCTGCCGTGCACCAGGACGTACGGCTCGTCCGGGTGCTCGGCGCACAGGGTGGCGGCGACGGTGACCGGGCGGCCCTCGGCGGTGGTGATCCGCACGCAGGAGGTGTCGTCGGACTCGATGGCGTTGGCCCGCCACAGCTCGGTCTCGATCGCGGTGACGTCCTCGGCGCGGTCGCTGCCGGCCAGGGCGAGGGCGGTGGCGACGGCGTGCGCGAGGGGGTTGGTGAGCGCCCCGTCGATCACGTCGGCGCCGTTCAGCCGCCGCTTGCCCGCCCAGGGCGCGCGGCGGTAGTAGGCCTCGTCGCGCGCCCAGGCGCCGGCGCCGCCGACACCGGTGACCGTGCCGATCGCCCCGTCGGCGATCAGTTCGCGGATCGCGGGCACGGCGTGCGAGCCGAGCGACTGGAACCCGATCTGGCAGGCCACGCCCGCCGCGGCGACCCCGTCGGCCATCCGCCGGAACTCGGCGTAGGACGGCGCGGGCGGCTTCTCCAGCAGCAGGTGCACGCCCCGGCTCGCGGCGGTCAGCGCCAGGTCGGTGTGGGTGGGGATCGGGGTGCAGATCACCGCGGCGCGGGCGCCGGTGGCGTCCAGCAGGGCGCCGAAGTCGGCCGACTGGGCCGGGAGTTCGCCGCCGAACTCCTCCTCGGTGAGCGGGTTCACCTCGCAGATCCCGACGAGCCGTACGACGCCGAGGGCCTGGAGGCGGCGGATGTTCGCCACGTGCCAGCGGCCGTGGCCGCGGGCGCCGGCGAGCACGATGGGCAGGGGTTCGGCCGGCGGACCGGTCCTGGGCCCGGTCATCGGATCCTCCCCGCTCCCGCGCCCCGCGCCACCGCCCGGTCGGCCGCCTGGGCGCTGTCGACGGCGAGCGGGTCGTGGCGGATGTCGCGGGCGTCACCGGAGGCGAGCGTGTCGCGGCTGGTGTCGCGGGCGAGGGTGTCGCGGGCGTCGTCGGCGTGCGCGGGCACGCACAGAACGCCGGGCAGGGCCGCGCCGAGCGCCGCGTGACGAAGACTCATCCCTTCACCGCCCCCGCGCTGAAGCCGGTGATCAGCCACTTCTGGATGAAGGCGAAGACGATGACGACGGGGACGGCGGCGATGATGCCGCCCGCCGCGAGGGCGCCGAGGTCGACGCTGTCCGAGCTCATCAGGGTGTTCAGGCCGACCGGGATGGTCTGCTTCTGCTGGTTGTTGAGGAACATCAGGGCGAACAGGAAGTGGTTCCAGGAGTGCACGAAGGCGAAGGAACCGACCGCGATCAGTCCGGGGCGCAGCAGCGGCAGCACGATCACGCGGAAGGCGGTGAAGCGGTTGCAGCCGTCGACCCAGGCCGCCTCCTCCAGGGAGTACGGCACGTTCTTGATGAAGTTGCTGATCAGGATCATCGACAGCGGCAGCTGGAAGACCGTCTCGGCGAGGATGACGCTGCCGAGGGAGTTGATCATCTTCAGCTCGGCGAAGATCTCGAACAGCGGGACCAGCAGCAGCGCGCCGGGCACGAACTGGGAGCAGAGCAGGGCGAGCATGAAGCCGCGCTTGACCTTGAAGTCGAAGCGGGCGAGGGCGTAGCCGCCGGCCAGGGCGACGACCGTGGTGAGGACCAGGGTGGCGAGGCCGACGAGCACGCTGTTCTGGAAGTAGACGCCGAAGTCCCGCTCGGTCCACACCTTCTCGAAGTGGTCGAAGGTCATGGGCCAGGGCACGAGCGAGGTGGAGCCGGCCGGGCGCAGGGCGAAGAGCAGGATCCAGTAGAACGGGATCAGGGTGAAGACCAGGTAGACGGACAGGGGCAGGTAGATCTGCCAGCGGGGGACCTCGTCCCAGGCGCGGTGTCGGCCGTTCACCGGGCGGGGCGGCTCGGCCGCGGCCGGGCGGGGCGCGGGGGCGACCGGGGCCTCCTTGATGGTGCTCACTTGGACTCGCCTCCGAACTTGCTCAGCCGCAGATAGACGATCGAGCAGAAGAGCAGGATCACGAACGCGACCGTGGTCAGGGCCGACGCGTAGCCGAAGTCGTGGGATTCGACGCTGGTGTTGGCGATGTACAGCGGCAGGGTGGTGGTCTCGCCGGCCGGTCCGCCGCCGGTCAGGGTGTAGAGCAGGTCGACGTTGTTGAACTCCCACACGGCGCGCAGCAGCGTGGACAGGACGATGGCGTCCTTCAGGTGGGGCAGGGTGATGTGCCAGAACTGCTTGAGGCGGCTCGCGCCGTCGACCTCGGCGGCCTCGTAGAGGTCCTTCGAGACGGACTGGAGGTCGGCGAGGATGAGGATGGCGAAGAAGGGCACGCCGCGCCACAGGTCGGCGACGACGGCCGCCGGGAAGACGGTCCCGGTGTCGGAGAGCCAGCTGGTGCCGTAGGAGCCGATGCCCACGTCGGCGAGGTAGCGGGTGATGCCGGTCTGGGAGTTGTAGAGCAGCACCCAGATCGCGGAGGTCAGCACGCCGGAGACGGCCCACGGGGAGAAGACGAGGGCGCGTCCGAGGGCCCGGCCGACGAAGGTCTGGTTGACGATCAGGGCCAGCGCGAGACCGAACAGCAGCTGGAGTCCGACCTCGACGACGACCCACTTGGCGCTGAAGACGAGGGTGTCCCAGAAGATGGGGTCCTCGGTGAAGGCGTGGACGAAGTTGTCGAAGCCCGCGAAACCGTTCCGCCACGGCTTGGTGGGGTTGTATTCCTGCAGGCTGTAGTAGAAGACGCTGATCACCGGGTAGGCGATGAAGCCCAGCATCAGCAGGGCGGCCGGTGCGATCAGCAGGTACGGGAGCCTGCGCGGCGTGGCGGAGGCACGGCGCCGCCGGGGTGGCGCGGGCGGTTTCGCCACGGCTGCGGCTTGGGCCATGACTGTTCTCCGTTTCTCGGTTCTCGGTGAAGCGCTTTCCGATCGATGTTCGGCATCTCGGCCAATAGGGGCCGTGACCGAGTACTGCTCAGCCCGCGTACGGGTCCTGCACCTTGCCCGGCCGGGCGAGGAACTCGAAGTCGCAGCCGGTGTCCGCCTGGGTGATCTGCTCGTTGTAGAGCGCGCCGTAGCCGCGCTCGTCACGGGTGGGCGGCGGGGTCCACTCCGCCCTCCTGCGCGCCAGCTCGTCGTCGTCCACCTGGAGGTGGAGGGTGCGGGCCTCGACGTCGAGCGTGATGAGGTCGCCCGTGCGCACCAGCGCCAGCGGCCCGCCGATGTACGACTCCGGCGCCACGTGCAGCACGCACGCGCCGTAACTGGTGCCGCTCATGCGGGCGTCGGAGATCCGCACCATGTCCCGCACGCCCTGCTTCAGCAGGTGGTCGGGGATGGGCAGCATGCCGTACTCGGGCATGCCGGGGCCGCCCTTGGGGCCGGCGTTGCGCAGCACGAGCACGCTGTCGGCGGTGATGTTCAGCGCCGGGTCGTTGATGGTGCGCTGCATGGTCCGGTAGTCGTCGAAGACGACCGCGGGCCCGGTGTGCTTGAGCAGGTGGGGTTCGGCGGCGATGTGCTTGATGACCGCGCCGTCCGGGCAGAGGTTGCCGCGCAGCACCGCGACCCCGCCCTCGGGGGCCACCGGGTTGTCGCGGGGCCGGATGACGTCGTCGTTGTGCACTTGGGCGCCCGCGAGCTGCTCGCGCATCGTGTCGTACGACACCGTCGGGCGGTCCAGGTGGAGCAGGTCCGGGATGCGGGAGAGGAAGCCGGGCAGGCCGCCCGCGAAGTGGAAGTCCTCCATGAGGTAGGTCCGGCCGCCGGGGCGGACGTTGGCGAGGACCGGGACGGTGCGGGCGATGCGGTCGAAGTCGTCGAGGGTGAGCCTGACGCCCGCGCGGCCCGCCATGGCGATCAGGTGGATGACGGCGTTGGTGGAGCCGCCGAGGCCGAGCACGGTGGTGACGGCGTCCTCGAAGGCGTCCCGGGTGAGGATGTGGCCGATCCCGCGGTCCTTGTGGACCAGGTCGACGACGGTCATGCCCGCCTTCGCGGCCATCCGGTCGTGTCCGGAGTCGACGGCCGGGATGCTGGAGGCGCCCGGCACGGTCATGCCGAGGGCCTCGGCGGCGGCGGTCAGCGTGGAGGCGGTGCCCATCGTCATGCAGTGGCCGGGCGAGCGGGCCAGGCCGCTCTCCAGTTCCTGCATCTCGCAGTCGCCGATGAGGCCGGCGCGCTTGTCGTCCCAGTACTTCCACATGTCGGTGCCGGAGCCCAGGACCTCGTTGCGCCAGTGGCCGGGCAGCATGGGTCCGGCGGGCACGAAGACGGCGGGCAGGCCGGCGCTCGCGGCGCCCATGAGGAGGGCGGGCGTGGACTTGTCGCAGCCGCCCATCAGCACCGCGCCGTCGACCGGGTAGGAGCGCAGCAGCTCCTCGGTCTCCATGGCGAGCAGGTTCCGGTACAGCATCGGGGTCGGCTTCTGGAAGGTCTCACTGAGGGTGGAGACCGGGAACTCCAGCGGGAAGCCGCCCGCCTGCCACACGCCCCGCTTGACCGCCTGGGCGCGGTCGCGCAGGTGGACGTGACAGGGGTTGATGTCGGACCAGGTGTTGAGGATCGCGATGACCGGCTTGCCCAGGTGCTCCTCGGGCAGGTAGCCGAGCTGGCGGGTGCGGGCGCGGTGGCTGAAGGAGCGCAGTCCGTCGGTGCCGTACCACTGGTGGCTTCTGAGGTCCTCCGGGCGGCGGGTCATATGGACCACCCGGCGGCGATGGCGGCGACCTCGGCCCGCTCGTGCTCCGGCAGCGGCTTGCTCGGCGGGCGCACCTCGCGGCGGCACAGGCCGAGCGAGGCGAGGGCCTCCTTGACGACGGTGACGTTGTTGGCGGAGCCGTTCGCGGCGCGCAGCTCCTCGAAGCGGCGGATCTGCTCCCAGACCTTCATCGCGGCCGGGTAGTCGCCGGACCGCAGCGCCTCGATCATGTTCAGCGAGACGGCCGGGGAGACGTTGACCAGCCCGGAGGTGAAGCCGGTGGCGCCGGCGGAGAAGTAGGAGGGCGCGTACGGCTCGGCGAGCCCGGCCACCCACACGAACCGGTCCAGGCCCGCGTCCCGGGCGAACGCGGCGAACCGGGCGGCGTCGGGGACGGCGTACTTGACGCCGATCACGTTGGGGCAGGCGTCGGCCAGCTCGGCGAGCCGGTCGCCGTGCAGCTGCGCGTTGCGGATGTACGGCACCACGCCCAGCTCGGGCACGGCCTCGGCGATCGCCCGGTGGTAGTCGACCCAGCCGCTCTGCGAGACGTACGGGTGGACCGGCTGGTGGACCATCACCATCTGGGCGCCGTGCTCGCGGGCGTGCCGGGCGGAGGCGATGGCGGTGGGCACGTCGTGGCCGACACCGACGAGGACCGCCCCGCGGTCGCCGGCCTCGTCGATGGTGATCTCGGTGACGAGCTGCCGCTCGGGCGGCGTCAGGGCGTAGAACTCCCCGGTGTTGCCGTTGGGGGTGAGGGTGGTGATGCCCCCGTCGAGCAGACGACGCAGCAGGGCCCGGTGGGTGTCCTGGTCGACGGAGCCGTCCTCGGCGAAGGGTGTCACCGGGATCGCGACCACGTCGGCCAGGGCCGCCCGCTGGGTCTCGAACGTCGTTGTCATGCCTGACCGTCCTCTCCCTGGGCCTCGCCCGGTACGTCGGGGAAGGCCCGCTCGACGAAGGACGCGATGTGGGCGTGGAGGGCGCGCGCCGCGCCGTCGGCGTCGCCGGCGAGGGCGAGCCGCAGGATCTCGCGGTGCTCACTGGCCTCCCGTTCCCAGGAGGGGTCGGCGGCCCAGGCCACGGCGGACACGAGGGCCGCCTGGTCGCGGACCTCGTCCAGCATCCGGCCGAGCAGCGGGTTGCCGCACGGCACGTACAGGGCACGGTGGAACTCCCGGTTGGCGAGCGACCGTTCGGCGGTGTCCGTGGCGCCGTCCGCCCGGGTCAGCGCCTCGCGGGCGGTGTCCAGGGAGGCGCCGCGGCGCACGGTGCGGCGCAGCGCCTCGGGCTCCAGGAGCAGCCGCACGTCGTAGACCTCGCGCGCCATGTCCGCGTCGACCATGCGCACCGTGACGCCCTTGTACTGGTTCATCACCACCAGTCCGGTGCCGGCCAGGGTCTTCAGCGCCTCGCGCACCGGGGTCTTGGAGACCCCGAACTGCGCGGCCAGCTCGGTCTCGACCAGGGCCTGACCCGGTGTCAGCTGTCCGGTGAGGATGCGGTGTTTGATCCCTTCCAGCACGTATTGCGTGCGGGAGGGGATCGGCGTGGGCACAGAGGTCATGCGCGCCTCTCGGATATCGCGTATCGCGTCTCATATATGACGTACGAAGTACGACGCGTTGAAGCTAGGGGCGCCCCTGTGTTTCGTCAATGCTTCTGACAAAGGAAGTTGAGGTTGCCTCCGGAGGGGTGGACGGCGCCTTCCCGCGCGGTACGGGTCCCTCGGGGTCAGGTGCACTTGTTCGCCTTCGCGATGCGCGCCGACGCCGGCCTCGCGCAGGCAGAGGCCGGCGCCGCACGCGGATTCGGTGCGGGCGGGGGCAGGGACCGCCGTCACCGGAGCGGGCGAGAACACGCGAGATCCGCGAGATCGGGATCGCGCTCAGCCGCGCCGGGTCCGTGTGCCGCCGCAACTCCGCGAAGGTTCCGGTACCGGTGGCCGGCGACCGGCCGCGCGGTTGACGGCGGCCGGTCGCCGGAAGCGGAGCGGCACCCGCCTCACGGCCTCCAGGCCGGGTCCCGTCCGCTCAGTCCGACCGCGCGGTCGAGCAGGGGCACGGTCTCGGGGACGTCGACGACGGGGCCGAAGATGTCGTCCCGGCCTGGGTCGTCCACGGACTCGGTGAGGAAGGCGTGGCAGGCCTGGAGGGCGGCGGGGTCGGGGGTGTAGTCCTGGCCGGTGGCGCGGGCCAGGTCCCAGCCGTGGATCACCAGCTCGTCGACGGCGACGAGGCCCGCCACCGCGCCGGGCAGGTCCACTCCCCCGGCGCGGGTCGTACCGGTCCAGGCGGCCGGGTCCCGCCATGCCCCGGCGAGTTCGCCGAGCACCGCGGGGAGCCGGGTGCGCCAGTCGGGTTCCAGGACGGGCAGCCCGGCGCCGGGATCGGTGTCGGTCGTGACGCCCAGGTGCTTGCGGTCCGCGTCGCGGAAGGCGACGGCGAGCCCGCTCAGGTGGGCGAGCAGGTCGCCCACGGTGTACTTCGGGCACGGTGTGGGGTCCGCCAGCTGTCCGTCGCGGACCCCGCCGGCGAGGCGGGCCACGAGCGCCGTCTGGGGGCCGAGGTCGAGGGTCGGGCCGGTCGGTTGGGTCATGCGCTGCTCCTCCGGGAGGGGTCCTGGAAGGTGGACCGGCGGCGACGGCGGAACTCATCGCCCGCCCGGTGCCATCGCCCGCCCGGTGCCCGTTCCCGTGACGGCACCGGCACCGGCACCGGCACCGGCAAGGGAACGGGCACGGGAACGGGCACCGGCACGCGCGGCGGCGCTCAGCCGATTCCGACCCTCCGGTACGCGTCGTCCACGGCGGCCAGCGTGGCCGTCCGCGCGGCCTCGCTCCCGGCCAGATAGGTCTGGGTGACGTCGCGCAGCGCCTGCCTCATGTCGGCGAAGCCGGACTGCTTCAGCAGGCGGACGAGGGCGAGGTAGATCAGCAGGGCCCATTCCCCGACCTGCAGCACGGGGTTGCCGGCCTCGTCGGCCGAGGTGAGCAGGTGGTGCATCGCCTTGTTGTGGATGTTGCTGTTGGTGTGGACACCGCCGTTGTCCCGCCGGGTGACCAGGTAGTCCCGCATATGGGCGGGGTCACCGGTCCGGGAGGGGTCGCTCATGTCCCGCAGCGGCAGTTCCCCGCTGCCCAGCCCCGCTCCCAGTTCCCAGCTCCACGTACGCACGTCGTCCCGGTCGGGTGCCTGGTACCAGTTGGCGATGATGACGCCCATGGTGTCGGCCAGCGACTCGTTCAGGGCTCCGGACTGGTCCTGGTAGACGAGGTCGCAGGAGTGCTCGATCACCCCGTGGGTCAGCTCGTGCGCGATGATGTCGAGGTGGCGGGCGAGGCTGACCAGCCGGGTGCCGTCGGACATCTGGCCGTACCACATCCGCCCGTTCCACCAGACGGCGTTGACCCACTCCGGCCCCGGCCCGTCCTGCAGGTAGACGCAGTTCACGGTGGAGACGAGCGCCATGTCGGCGTCGTCGATGCCGTCGCGGTACAGCTCGTCCCGGTAGAAGCTCTCCACCCGCTCCGCGTTGACGTGGGCCGAGATCCCGGCCCGGTGCGCCGCGCCGAAGTCCGCCTGCGCCGACCCGATCGCCGTGGCCGGCAGCCGGGTCTGCGCGAGGTCGGCGAATCCGAGGTCGTAGGTGGCGATGTCCCGCCACCTGTCGTGGAGGAGGTAGGAGCCGTCCTGCCGGCTGCCCCGGAACCGGTGGCGGACATCGATCTCGTCCGCGCCCTCGAGCCGGGTGGGCACCGCGGCCGTCGGTGTCATCCCGTACGACTGGAGGATCTCGCCGGAGGACGCGTCGACGAGGTAGCCGGTGAGCGGGAAGTCGTCGCGCGGGGACCGGCCCAGACCGTGGCCGCGCAGGCCTCCGCGGCGCGTCTCGGGGAGCTGGGCCGGCACGCCGCGCAGGTGCCAGGCGAGGTGCCAGCGGTCGTCCCGGCTGACGTACGCCAGTGACGGCGGCGGCATTTCCTCCGCGGTGACCGTGCTCCCGGTCGCCTCCTTGACCCGCTCCAGTGCTTCCGTTCCGGTCAGTTCCGGCACGGAACCGACGTCGGTCACCTCGCCGAGCCGGCAGTCCATCGAGACGAGCTGGTTGTCCTCGTCGACCTCGACGAGGGCTTCGGCGCCGAAGACGGGGATCTCCTTGCGGGTCTGCTCGAAGCGGACCAGGGTCGTGCCGGTGCCGGCCTGGTGGCGCGTGCCGCGCAGCGCGAGGTCCGGGACCTTTTCGGGCCGGTCCTCGCGGACGGCCGCGCGCAGTCCGGGCGCGTCCTCCTGGACGAGTTTCTCCTCCAGGTAGAAACGGGCCGCGGACTCCGGCGAGTTGAACGCTTCGAAGCCGTCCGGCGTCTCCGTGCCCTCCAGCGCCCGGACCTCCGCCGGTCCGAGATGCGCGCCGCGCGCCTGCGGGTCCTCCGCCGTGTGGTAGCGGAAGCGGTCGAGCTGTGACATGGCCGTACCCTCTCGTCGCATGCCCCCGCGTCCCCCCGCGTCGTTCGTCGCGTCCCCTCCGCGGCCGGCCATGTCCTCGCGCGCGTATGCCCCTCTTCGATCGTCACGCGGGGTAGCGGGCGCTGCAACCGGGCTGGTGATCGCCGGCGATCGGCAGGTCAGCAGTGATCAGCCGTAATCGGCAGTGATCGGCTGCGGCCCGCCGGCGGTCCGCGGCACGGCGGCGGTCCGCAGCACGGCGGGGAGGGCGTCCCGGCGCCCGGCGCGGCCTCGGCCGGTGGGTGCATGGCCGAGCCGGCCGGCCACCGGCCGGTGGGTGCGTGGCCGAGCCGAGGACGTGCACCGGGCGTGGGTCACACCCTCGCGAGCGCCGACCGCACCGCCGCCAGGTCCCCGTCCGAGGCCAGCCCCGCGTGGTACAGCCGCAGTTCCGTCGCGCCGAGGTCGCGGGCGCGGGCGGCGTCCGCTGCGAGGGTGGCGGGGCTGCCGCCCATCCCGGAGACGACCGTGAAGTTGGCGGCGAGGACGGCGTCCGCGCGGTGCTGCTCCGCGAAGGGGGTGAGCAGGCCGGGGCCGCCCGTGCAGGGGACGACGACGCCGTCCGCGACGGACAGGATGTGCGCGGGGTCGACGCCCGCGTTGGCGCCGCAGTGGTAGGAGACCGGGTCGGCGTGCAGGAGGACCTGGAAGCCGTCGGGGGCCTCCGCGCGGACCGCGGCGACGGCCGCCTCCTGGAGGGTGCGGGCGGTCTCGTCGCGCCACGCGCGCGTGGCGTTCGCGGTGGTGTCGCCGAGCAGCTTCTCCACCGCGGCCCAGCCGCCGTCGGAGGGCGCCCCCTGCCACAGCGGCTCCAGGGCGGCGCGGACGGCGGCGGCCAGGTCGTCGGGGTCGAGGCCGTGGGCGGCGTAGCCCGCGCGGCAGTCGGGGCAGAAGCACAGCGACATCAGGTACTGGCCGGCGTCGCCCAGGCCGACCCCGCCGGTCTTGTCGTGGGCGTGCAGGTGGGCGAGGCCGTACCAGCCGAGGGACTCCAGTTCGGTGCCGCGCGCCCCGGGCCGTACGGCGGCCTCGGCGGCCAGGTCGACGAGGTACGCGCGCGTGGCGGGCTGCGCCACGCACGGCGCCCACGGGTAGCGGTCGCCGTAGGCGTTGACGACCGAGGTGTCCGGGTGTTCGGCGCCCAGGCGGGAGTTGTGGGCGAGGACGACCCAGGTGTGCGTCTCCAGTCCGGCGTCGGCGAGCGCGGCGGCGGCCTCCCCGTACGCGTCCGCCTCGGGCGCCCAGGCACCGGCCGGGTAGGGGCGCAGGGTGCGGCCCTCCCAGCGGGCGCCGAGGGGGTAGAGCACGGCGGCGTGTTCGGCGGTGACGATACGGCGGGCGGGGTGGCGGGGGGTCAGCGCGCGGGTGGAGTGGTAGGCGGAGGCCAGCGTCACCTGACGTATGCCCAGGTCCGCGAGGCGCGCCGGGGCGTCGGGGTCCCCGTTGACGTCCCAGGGGTAGACGAATGCCGATGCCTTCACTTGGTGTCCTCCAGCAGCGCGTACCCACGCTCGATCAGCTGAGCGAGCTGCTTGACATGATCCTCGCCCGGCTCGTTGAGCGGGGGCCGTACCTCGCCCACGTCCAGTCCGCGCAGCCGTACCCCAGCCTTGACGAGGGCGACGGCGTAACCGCGGCCCTGGGCGCGCAGTTCCACGAAGGGCCGGTAGAAGCCGTCGAGGAGGCGGTGCGCGGTGGTGTCGTCGCCGGTGCGCAGGGCCTGGTGGAAGGCGAGGGCGAGTTCGGGGACGAAGCAGAACACGGCGGAGGAGTAGAGGGTGACGCCGATGCCGCGGTAGGCGAGCTGGGTCTGTTCGGCGGTGGGCAGCCCGTTGAAGTAGAGGAAGTCGCCGGGGGCCTCGGTGCGTACGGCGCTGACGATCCGCTGCATGAGGTCGAGGTCGCCGAGGCCGTCCTTGAGGCCGACGACGCCGTCGGTGCGGGCGAGTTCGACGACGGTCTCGGGGGTGAGGACGACGTTGTCGCGCTGGTAGACGATCACGGGCAGCGCGGTGGCCGCCGCGAGTTCCCGGTAGTGGCGCAGCAGCCCCTCCTGCCCGGCGACCACGAGGTACGGCGGCATGGCGAGCAGTCCGTCGGCGCCCGCCTCCTCGGCGAGCCGGGCGTACCGTACGGCGAGCGCGGTGCCGTAGCCGGCCCCGGCGACGACCGGCACCCGCCCGGCGGTCTCCTCGACGGCCGCGCGCACGCAGCGCTGGAACTCCTCGGGGGTGAGCGCGTGGAACTCGCCGGTGCCGCAGCAGGCGAAGACGGCGGCGGCGCCGGCCTCCACCCCGCGGCGCACGTGCGCGCGGTAGACGTCGAGGTCGACGCCGCCGTCCGGGCCGAAGGCCGTGACGGGGAAGAACAGCGGCCCGCTGGGGACGGTGAGGCGGGCGGCGAGAGGGGCTGACGTCACGGGCGCTCCCGAGGGTCCGAGGGGTCCATATTCATAATCCACGTCCACATTTCTGAACGCCTCCACGCTAAGGCGCCCCCAGGAGGCGAGTCAAGCGCCCCAACCCCTGCCATACCAGCGGATTCAGCGGATGTCGCGGACGCCGACGGACACTTGACGGGCGCCGCACCGACTTTTAGCGTGTCCACGCATATGAATGACGTACGCGCATATGCACGTCTCGCCGCACGTCGCCCGTTCATCCGTACGTTCGTCCGTGTGTTCACCCGCACCTTTGTCCGTACGTACGCGCACCGCGCACCCGGTGCGCACCCCTCCCGCACGGCCGCCGATCCAAGGAGACCCGAGGATGCCCGCTCCCCGCACCGTTCTGCTCACCGGCGCCGCCGGCGGACTCGGCACGCTGATGCGGGACCTCCTCCCGGAGTACGGCTACGCGCTGCGCCTGCTCGATCTGCGCCCCATCGAGGACGCCCCGGACGCGATCGTCGCCGACCTCGCCGACAAGGACGCGGTCCGCGAGGCCGTGCGCGGCGTCGACGCGATCATCCACCTCGCGGGCATCTCCCTGGAAGCCCCCTTCGAGAAGATCCTGAAGGCGAACATCGAGGGCACCTACCACCTCTACGAGGCCGCCCGCGCGGAGGGCGTCCGCCGGATCGTCTTCGCCTCCTCCAACCACGCGGTGGGCTACACCCCGCGCCCCCGGGGCGACGACCCGCTCATCCCGGTCGACACCCCGCGCCGCCCGGACACCTTCTACGGTCTGTCCAAGTCCTTCGGCGAGGACCTCGCGCAGTTCTACTGGGACAAGCACGGCCTGGAGACCGTCTCCGTGCGGATCGGCTCCTGCTTCCCCGAACCGACCAGCGTGCGCATGCTCTCGGTGTGGATGAGCCCCGCCGACGGCGCCCGCCTCTTCCACGCCGCCCTGACGGCCGAGGACGTCGGTCACACCGTCGTCTACGGCTCCTCCGCCAACACCCGCCTGTGGTGGGACCTGTCCACCGCGCGGGCCCTCGGCTACGCACCGCAGGACGACTCCGAGCCGTACGCCGCGAAGCTCATCGCCGAACAGGGCGAGCTGGACCCGGACAACCCGGCACACGCCTGCCTGGGCGGCCACTTCGTGACCGACCCGCCCATCTGGCCGTACTGAGCCGTCGGATTCCGGCCACGGACACGGCGGGCGGGCACCGAACGGGCCCGCCCGCCGCGCATTCGGGCGCCGCCGCCGACCGGTTGCGGCCCGCCCGGGCCCGGCGCCACGGCGCCGGCCGGGGCGCGCGGACACCGCCGCGACCCGCCGCGACCAGGCACGACGCGGCACGGACCGGCCCCGTCCCACCGCCCGCGCGCCGCGTCCGAGACGGGCACCGATCCCGCCGAACAGGCACACCCCGGGCATCATCACCCCCGTAACAGACCTGGTCAGCTCCCCGCGACCGCTGTAGAACTTCCCCCACGGCCCCACCGGGGCCCGAACGGGCAGCACGGCGAGAAGGCGGGTGACACCCATGGACAGGACCGCGGACGAACGGCGGCGCGAGATCGTACGGATGGCCCGCGCCACCGGCTCCGTGGACGTCACCGCGCTCGCCGCCGAGCTGCGCGTGGCCAAGGAGACCGTACGGCGGGATCTGCGCGTCCTGGAGGACCACGGCCTGGTGCGCCGTACGCACGGCGGGGCCTACCCCGTGGAGAGCGCCGGGTTCGAGACGACGCTCTCCTACCGCGCCACCAGCCACGTCCCCGAGAAACGCCGGATCGCCGTCGCCGCGGCCGAGCTGCTCGGGGACGCCGAGACCGTCTTCGTCGACGAGGGCTTCACCCCCCAGCTCATCGCCGAGGCCCTGCCCAGGGACCGGCCACTGACCGTGGTCACCGCGTCCCTGCCGGTCGCGGGCGTGCTCGCCGGGAAGGACCACGTCTCGGTGCTGCTGCTCGGCGGCCGGGTGCGCCCCGGCACCCTCGCCACCGTCGACCACTGGACCACCAAGATGCTGGCCGGTTTCGTCGTCGACCTCGCCTACATCGGTGCCAACGGCATCTCCCGCGAGCACGGCCTGACCACCCCCGACCCGGCCGTCGGCGAGGTGAAGGCGCAGGCCGTACGGGCCGCGCGGCGCACCGTCTTCGCCGGGGTGCACACCAAGTTCGGCGCGGTGAGCTTCTGCCGGTTCGCGGAGGTCGGCGCGCTGGAGGCGATCGTGACGAGCACCCTGCTGCCGGCGGCCGAGGCACACCGCTACGCGCTGCTGGGCCCCCAGGTCATCCGCGTCTGATTTTCCAACCCACTCCCCTATAGGGCACCCCCCAGGGCCCACCCTCCCCTCCGACGCCCCTTATCTCCCCATACGTCCACCCCAGGAGCGATCCATGCGAACCCCGAGCCGGCGACGGCCCCCGCGAGCCCTGCTCGCCACGGCCGCCGCAGGGACGCTGCTCGCCCCGCTGCTCTCCG
The DNA here is from genome assembly GCF_040678395.1 of Streptomyces sp. NPDC052687. Classification (NCBI taxonomy): domain Bacteria; kingdom Bacillati; phylum Actinomycetota; class Actinomycetes; order Kitasatosporales; family Streptomycetaceae; genus Streptomyces; species Streptomyces sp. NPDC052687. Next base: position 128,070 of record NZ_JBFATR010000015.1, read on the forward strand.
GCTGCTGGGCCGGAGCGGGCGGGGCCGGATCCGGCGGCGACGCCATCAACGTCCTCATGGTCAACAACCCGCAGATGGTGGAGCTGCAGAAGCTCACCGCCGCCCACTTCACCGAAGAGACCGGCATCAAGGTCAACTTCACCGTCCTGCCCGAGAACGACGTCCGCGACAAGATCAGCCAGGACTTCGCCAACCAGGCGGGCCAGTACGACGTCGCCACCCTCTCCAACTACGAGATACCGATCTACGCCCGCAACGGCTGGCTGAAGCCACTGGACCCGTACGTCGCGAAGGATCCTTCGTACGACGAACAGGACATCCTCAAGCCGATGCGCCAGTCCCTGACCGGCGACGACGGCAAGCTCTACGGCCAGCCCTTCTACGGCGAGTCGTCCTTCCTCATGTACCGCAAGGACGTGTTCGCCCGCGCGGGACTGACCGTGCCACCGCGCCCCACCTGGCGGCAGGTCGCCGATCTGGCCGCGAAGGCGGACGGCGCCGAGCCCGGCATGAAGGGCATCTGCCTGCGCGGGCTGCCCGGCTGGGGCGAGGTGATGGCCCCGCTGACGACCGTGGTGAACACCTTCGGCGGCACCTGGTTCGACGAGGACTGGACGGCCCGGCTCGACAGCCCCGAGTGGGAGAAGGCGACGAAGTTCTACGTCGGCCTGGTCCGTGAGCACGGCCAGTCCGGCGCCGCCCAGTCCGGCTTCGCCGAGTGCCTGAACAACATGACCCAGGGCAAGGTGGCCATGTGGTACGACGCCACCTCGGCGGCCGGCGCCCTGGAGGCGGCCGGCTCCCCGGTCAAGGGCAAGATCGGCTACGCGCCGGCGCCCGTCGAGCGGACCGACTCCTCCGGCTGGCTCTACACCTGGGCCTGGGGGATCCAGAACGCCTCCCGCAACCCCGGCAAGGCGTGGAAGTTCGTCTCCTGGGCCTCGGGCAAGGAGTACGAGCGGCTGGTCGGCGAGAAGATCGGCTGGGCCAACGTCCCCGCGGGCAAGCGCGCCTCGACGTACGCGAACCCCGCCTACCGCGCTCAGGCCGCCGCCTTTCAGGAGATGACCCGCGCGGCCATCGAGAACGCCCGCCCCGACGACCCCGGCGTCCAGCCGCGCCCCGCGCCCGGCATCCAGTTCGTCGGCATCCCCGAGTTCACCGACCTCGGCACCCGGGTCTCCCGCGAGATCAGCGCGGCCATCGCCGGACGCCAGTCCGTCGAGACGGCCCTGAGGAAGTCCCAGCAGCTCGCCGAGCGCGTCTCCGAGGAGTACGAGGGCCGATGACCGCGACGACGACGGCCCCCGTGGCCGGCACCCCCGTACGCGCCGCGGGCGCACCGCGGAGCCGCCTGCGCGCCTGGGCCACCCGGGCGCCCCTGCTGCCCGCCCTGGTCTTCATGATCGTGGTGACCCAGCTGCCGTTCGTGGCCACGCTGGTGATCTCCTTCTTCGACTGGAACGCCCTCTACCCCGACGCCCGCCGGTTCGCGGGCCTCGACAACTACCGCCACGTCCTCACCGACGCCGACCTGCGCCGGTCGGTGGGCACGACGATCCTGCTGACGGCGACCGTGGTGCTGGTCAGCCTGGTGCTGGGCCTGCTGCTCGCCCTCCTCCTCGACCGCCGCTTCCGCGGCCGGGGCGTGGTCCGCACCCTGCTGATCGCCCCGTTCCTGGTGGTCCCGGTCGCGGCGGCGCTGCTGTGGAAGCACGTCCTGTACAACCCGGAGTACGGCCTGCTGAACGGCCTGCTCGGCTACGTCGGGGGCCCGCAGCCGGACTGGGTCTCCGGCACCCCGCTGCTCGCCGTGGAGGCCGCGCTGATCTGGCAGTGGACCCCGTTCATGATGCTGATCCTGCTGGCCGGGCTGCAGAGCCGCGACCCGCAGCAGCTGGAGGCCGCGCGGGTGGACGGCGCGAGCGGCCGGCAGATCTTCGTCCACCTGACGCTGCCGCACCTGCGCCGCTACCTGGAGCTGGGCGCCCTGCTCGGCTCGATCTACATCGTCCAGAACTTCGACGCGGTCTTCACGATCACGTCCGGCGGCCTGGGCACGGCCAACCTCCCCTACACCGTCTACCAGAGCTTCTACCAGGCCCACGAGAACGGCCTCGCCTCGGCGGCGGGCGTCCTGGTGGTGCTCGGCTCGATCGTCATCGCGACCTTCGCGCTGCGGGTCGTGTCGTCCCTCTTCCGTGAGGAGGTGTCCCGCGCGTGAACGCCGTACGACGCACCGTGCGCAGCACCGGAGCGGGCCTCATGGCCTGGCTCGCCGGGATCGTGTTCTTCCTGCCCATCGCCTGGATGGCGCTGACGTCCCTGCACTCGGAGGCGGACGCCGCGACCAACCCGCCGTCCTTCACCGCGCCGCTCACCCTGGACGGCTACCGCGAGTTCTTCGGCCTGACGGGCGGCGCGAGCCCCTGGCCCGCGCTGATCAACTCGACGGTGGCGTCCCTGACGTCGACCGTGCTGGTCCTGGCTCTGGCGCTGCCCGCCGCCTACGCCCTGTCGATCAACCGGGTCCGCAAGTGGACGGACGTCCTGTTCTTCTTCCTGTCGACGAAGATGCTGCCGGTCGTCGCGGGCCTGCTGCCGATCTACCTCTTCGCGCGGAACACCGGCCTGCTCGACAACATCTGGCTGCTGGTCGTCCTGTACACCTCCATGAACCTGCCGATCGCCGTGTGGATGATGCAGTCGTTCCTGGCCGAGGTGCCGGTGGCGGTCATCGAGGCGGCCCGGGTGGACGGCGCGCGCCTGCCCGTGATCCTCACGCGGGTGATCGCCCCGATCGCCCTGCCCGGCATGGCGGCGACGGCCCTGATCTGCTTCATCTTCAGCTGGAACGAACTGCTGTTCGCCCGCGTGCTGACCGGGGTGGTGGCCGAGACCGCCCCCGTCTTCCTGACCGGCTTCATCACCAGCCAGGGCCTGTTCCTGGCGAAGGTGTGCGCCGCGTCGCTCGTCATCTCCCTGCCGGTGCTCGCCGCGGGGTTCGCCGCCCAGGACAAACTCGTCCAGGGCCTGTCGTTGGGAGCCGTGAAATGAAGGCCGCCGTCATCGAGTCCGTGGGCAAGGCCGTGGTGTCCGAGATCCCCGACCCGACGCCCGGCCCCCGCGAGGTCGTCGTCGAGGTCGCCGCGTGCGGCCTGTGCGGCACGGACCTCCACATCCTGCAGGGCGAGTTCGCCCCGAAGCTGCCGATCGTGCCCGGTCACGAGTTCGCCGGCGAGGTGGTCGCCGTCGGCACGCAGGTCACCGAGCTGTCGGCCGGCGACCGGGTCGCGGTCGACCCGTCCCTCTACTGCCACGAGTGCCGCTACTGCCGCAACGGCCACAACAACCTCTGCGAACGCTGGGCGGCCATCGGCGTGACCACCCCGGGCGGCGCGGCCCGCTACGCGGTCGCCCCGGTCGCGAACTGCGTACGGCTCCCCGACCACATCCGCACCGAGGACGCCGCCCTGATCGAACCCCTGTCCTGCGCGGTCCGCGGCTACGACGTCCTGCGCACCCGTCTCGGCGCCCACGTCCTGATCTACGGCTCGGGAACGATGGGCCTGATGATGCTGGAGCTGGCCAAGCGGACCGGCGCGGCGAGTGTCGACGTGGTCGACCTGAACCCGTCCCGCCTGGAGACGGCCCGCCGCCTCGGCGTCTCGGCGGCCGCCGCCACCCCGGACGAACTCGACCGCCCCCAGGGCTGGGACGTCGTCGTGGACGCCACGGGCAACGCGAAGGCGATCCAGGACGGCCTGGACCGCGTCGCCAAGGCGGGCACCTTCCTCCAGTTCGGCGTCGCCGACTACGCCACCCGCGTCACCATCGACCCCTACCGCATCTACAACCAGGAGATCACCATCACCGGCTCCATGGCCGTCCTCCACAGCTTCGAACGCGCCGCCGAACTCTTCTCCAACGGAGTCCTCGACCCCGACATCTTCATCAGCGACCGCCTCCCCCTGGACCGCTACCCGGAGGCCCTGGCCCAGTTCGCGGCGGGAGTGGGCCGCAAGATCGTGGTCGTGCCATAGGGCTCCGCCCACACCAGGGGTCACTCCCGACTCCGGCACCTCACGGCCCCCTACCGCCACCTCCGGCCCCGGGCGGCGTGACGCTCCACCGGCGGCACCGCACGCCCCCCGGCCGGCATCCCCGGCCCACCCCCGCACCGCACAACCCCCGGCCCGCACCCCCGGCCCACCCCCGCACCGCACAACCCCCGGCCCGCACCCCCGGCCCACCC
>NZ_JBFATR010000016.1:0-124593 GCF_040678395.1 Streptomyces sp. NPDC052687
GGGCGGCGGGGCGGCGGGGCGGCGGGGCGGCGGGGCGGCGGGGCGGCGGGGCCGAGCCTCGCCCACGGCGACGGGCAGGGGCACTCCGGCACGTCGGATCGTGGTCACGCTGTCATGGATCCCGCCGCCCGGTTCCCGCCCAGGGGACGTGCCGGTCAGGAGCGGTCAAAGGCGTCCACGACGATGTCGGCGAGCAGCGCTCCGGCGGTGCCGTCGGGGTCGAGATCGGGGTCGTAGATGGTGACGTTGAAGCCGGCGCAGAGCGGGGAGGCGAGCAACGGGCGCAGCAGGGCGACCAGTTCGTCCGGGAGCAGTCCGTCGGCGTCGGGGCTGTCGACGGCGGGCATCACGTCCGGGTCCAGGACGTCGGCGTCCAGGTGGACCCAGAACCCGGCCAGGCCGGGGACCTCGAAGGCCTGTGCGGTGGCGCGGGCGAGGGCGTCCGCGCCCCACTCCCGCAGGTCGCCGACGGTCACCACGGGGATCTTCAGCGCGGCGAGTTCGCGGCAGTCCTCGTCGTCGCGGAACGCGTCGCGGATGCCGAAGAACCGTACGTCCTCGTCGCGCAGGTAGGGCTTCAGGCCCTCCAGGTCGGTGAGGTCCTCCTGGCCGCGTCCGGTGGCCAGCGCGACCTCCTCGCCGCCGGCCGCGCCGATCGGGGCGGAGTGGCCGGGGTGGCGGAAGTCGGGCGAGGCGTCGACCGCGACCAGCCCGTACCGGCCCAGGCGGCGCAGTGCGAGGGAGGCGCCGAGCTGGATGGAGCAGTCGCCGCCGAGCACGACGGGGAAGTCCCCGGCGCGGACGTGGTGCTCGATCCGGTGGGCCAGTTTGCGGGTGTACGCGGCGAGGGCGGCGGCGTTGAACACGCCGTCGCCCTCCTGCCAGTCGCCGCGGTCGTAGCGCGGCGGCACCACCACCCCGCCCTCCAGGGCGCCGAGCCGCTGGACGATCCGCTGTTCGCGCAAGGCGCCGGCGAGCTTGTAGCAGCCGGGCACGGTGCCGGGGGCGGGTGGGCGCAGGCCCAGGTTGGAGGGGGCGTCGACCACCACGATGTTCCGCATACGGTCCATCGTCGGTGACGCGGGGCGGGCCCTACAACCGCATTGCCCGAACAGCGCGGGGCGGGAGGAGGGGGCGGTGGCGGACGGTCAGCCGGCGGCCCGCATCTCCACGGTGAGGGCCCAGCGTTCGTGATCGCGCCAGGCGCCGTCGATGAAGAGCATGTCCGGCGAGTAGCCCTCCCGCCGGAAGCCGAGGGCCTTCGCCAACTTGATGGAGGCGGTGTTGCCCGGCTGGACGTTGATCTCCAGCCGGTGCAGCCGCATCGGCCCGAAGGCGTGGCCGACCACCAGGTCCAGGCCCTCCCGCATCAGGCCGCGTCCGGCGGAGTGCGCGAACGCGCCGTAGCCGAGGGCGCCGCACTGGAAGGCGCCGCCGACGATGTTGTTGATGTTGATGAACCCGGCGATCGCCCCCGGCCCGGCCGGTCCGTCCTTCTCGCAGACGAGGAATCCGGCCTTCGCCGGGTCGTCGATCAGCCGGCCCGCGTAGGCGGAGTACGCCTCGATGCTGTCCGGCGGGAAGAGCCACGGGTGGTGCAGGTCCTTGCTCTCCCGGACGCGCGCGACGAACTCGGCGCCGTCCCGGTGCGTGAAGTGACGTATCCCCACTCGGGGGCCTTCGGCGAGGTAGCGGGAGGTTGCGTGCGGCATCGGACCAGCCTACGACGGACCGGCCGGGGCGGTGGGTCAGCCGCCGGTCACCGGCAGGTGCGGCGCCCCGGTGTCGTGCGGCACGCTCACCACGGTCACGGGCTTGACGCCCCGGTTGCCGAAGTACGCGCCGTCGCTCGCCGCGATCACGAACCGCAGCCGGTGCCCCGGCTCCACGCGAGTCGGCCGGCCGAACAGGGCGGGCGCACGTCGGGGCACATGGACCCCCACACTGAGGACAACCCGATACCGACCAGTAGATACTGGCCGGTAGTCATGCCGTGACATGTGTCAGGCGCGGTCAATCACCGCGACGCAGGTTGCGCCGCACGGAGGTTGAGGAACCATCAGCTCAGCGGATCGGTGGCGGTCAGAGCAGCGCGGGTTCGTCCAGCGTCAGCGTCCCGGCGTCCGCGTCGAGTTCCGCGGCCACGCCGAAGGGGATGGTCAACGCCCCCGCGCAGTGCCCGAACCCGAACTCCTCCACCACCGGCACCCCGAGCGGCCCGAGCCGTTCGGCGAACAGGGCACGCACCCGCTCGTAAGGGCCGCACTCCTCCCACGAGCCGAGCAGCGCCCCGCGCACCCCGTCGAGCAGGCCGGACCGCAGCAGCTGGGTGAGGCAGCGGTCCAGGCGGTACGGCTCCTCGCCCACGTCCTCCAGGCACAGCAGTCCGCCGCGCGCGGAGGGCCGGGCGTGCGGCGTGCCGAGTTCGGCGGCGAGCAGGCTCAGACAGCCGCCGAAGACCGTCCCGCGGGCCCGGCCCGGGATCAGGGCGCGGCCCGGGGAGACGATGGTGCGGACCGTCTCCGGCGCGAACAGAGTGGCCTTCAGGTGCTCCTGGGCGCGGGCGTTCTTCAGGAAGTCGATCCCGGCGGCCATCGGCCCGTGCAGCGTGACCAGGCCCAGCCGGACGGCGAACGCCTCGTGCAGGGCGGTGACGTCGCTGAAGCCGACCAGCACCTTGGGCCCGGCGGCGCGCAGCGCCTCCCAGTCGAGCAGGTCGGCCGTCCGCTGGGCGCCGTAGCCGCCGCGGGCGCACAGCACCGCGTCCACGGACGGGTCGCACCAGGCGGCCTGGAAGTCGGCGGCGCGGTCGGCGTCGGTGCCGGCGAGGTAGCGGAACTCGGCGTGCCGGTCGAGGACGTGCGGGGCCACGACCGGGTCGAGGTCCCAGCCGCGCAGCACGTCGAGCCCGGCCTGGAGGCGTTCCTCGGGCACCGGCCCGCTGGGGGCGACGACGGCGACCCGGGCGCCGGGCGCGAGCCGGGCGGGCCGCAGCAGCTCCTTCACTCGGTCAGCTCCAGCCGGGGGACGCCGGGCACCCGCAACCCGAACACCTGGGCGTACAGGGACAGTTCGGCTTCCAGGGCGCGCACCATGGTCTCCGCGCGGCGGAATCCGTGCCCCTCCCCCTCGAAGGTGAGGTACGCGTGCGGCACGCGCCGCCCGTTCAGCCGGGCCAGGAACCGCTCGCACTGCGCGGGCGGGCACACCACGTCGTCCAGCCCCTGCAGCAGCAGGAAGGGCACGGCGATGTCGTCGGCCCGGGTGACCGGGGAGCGCTCGGCGTACCGTGCGGGCACCTCGTCGGCCGGCCCGACCAGGCTGTCCAGATAGCGCGACTCGAAGTCGTGGGTGCCGCCGGAGGCCCAGTCGGTGAGGTCGAGTACGGGATAGATGATGGTGCCGCAGGCGTAGACGTCGGTGGCGGCGAGGGAGGCCGCGGCGGTCCAGCCGCCGGCGCTGCCGCCCCGGATGGCGAGCCGCGCCGGGTCCGCGGTGCCCTCCTCGGCGAGGGCGCGGGCGACGGCCGCGCAGTCCTCGACGTCCACCACGCCCCACTGCTCGCGCAGCCGCTCCCGGTAGGCCCGGCCGTAGCCGCTGGAGCCGCCGTAGTCGACCTCGGCGACCCCGATGCCGCGCGAGGTGAAGTAGGCGATGTCCAGGTCGAGGACGATCGGGGCACGGCTGGTGGGCCCGCCGTGCGCCCACACGACGTACGGCGGCAGTGCGCTGGCGGGGGCGGTGCAGGCCGGGTGGTGCGGCGGGTACACGCGGGCGTGGATCTCGCGGCCGTCGGGGCCGGTGAAGGTGCGGATCTGCGGTTCGGGGTAGTAGGCGGGGTCGACGGCGTCGTCGTGCGCGGCGCCCACGACCCGGGCCCGGCCGGTGCGGGTGTCCAGCTCGACGACCTCGTGGGCGGTGCGCGGGCTGGCGCCGACGGCGACGACCCGCTCGCCGTCGACGGCGAGGGTCGCGGTGAACTCGGTCCACGGGCCGGCCACGTCGACGAGTTCGCCGGACTCGGGATCCAGCACTCCGAGGACGGCGGAGCCCCGGCCGTGCACGACGGCGATCAGCCCGCTGTCCAGCGGCGCGAACCACCGGCGCCCGACCTCCCACAGCGGTCCGCCGAACTCCTCCTCGCGCGGGCACACCGCCTGCCCGTCGCGGTAGAGGTTCCACCAGCCCGTACGGTCACTGGCGTACAGCAGCCGGCCGTCCGCCGACCAGTCGGCCTGGGCGATCGACTCGTCCGGCCCGCCGGCCACCGTCCGCGCTCCCCGCAGGGTGCCGTCCTCCGCGGCCTCGGCGACGACCAGCTCGGTCCCCTCCCACGGCATCCGCGGATGGTCCCAGGCCAGCCAGGCCACCCGCCGCCCGTCGGGCGAGAGCCGCGGCCCGGTGACGAACCGGTGCGCGCCGTCGCTCAGTTCACGCACCGCCGCGCGGTCCTCTGCGGCCGAGCCGTCCAGCGGTACGGCGGCCAGGACCCGGCGGACGTCAGCGGGTCCGTCGCCGGTGAACTCCTCCAGCACGCACCACACTTCGCCGCGCTCCACCCGCAGCAGCGGATCGGCCCAGCGCAGCCCGCCGCCCACCGCGGACAGCGGCGTCAGCGGACGGGGCGCGCCGCGCCCCGGCTCGTACCGGTACAGCCGCTGATCGGCGCCGTGCGCGAACACCACCAGCGGACGGCCGTCCACGACGGCGCCGGTCCAGGGCCGGCCGCCGTACTCGCAGACGCGGCTGCGCACGTTCCACGGCGCGGGCAGCACCTGTTCCTCGGTGCCGTCCGCCCGCCGCCGCACCAGGGCGCGTCTGCCGCCCTCGGCGGGCCGCGGTTCGGTCCACCACACCTCGTCGCCGACGAAGCCGACCCAGTCGGGGCGCCCGTCGTGCGCGGCGGCGAGGGCCGCGTCGATCGGTGACGGCCAGGAGCCGTAGGGCAGGGTGTGCACCTCGTCTCCCATCCGCCTAGGCCGTCCGCAGGAAGCGGTCGAGGACGCGGACGCCGAAGTGCAGCGCCTCGACGGGCACCCGCTCGTCCACGCCGTGGAACATGGCCTGGTAGTCGTAGCCTTCGGGCAGCCTCAGCGGGGTGAAGCCGTAGCCGGTGATGCCGAGCCGGGAGAACTGCTTGGCGTCGGTGCCGCCGGACATGCAGTAGGGCACGACGTGTCCCTCGGGCGCGAACTCCGTGACGGCGGCTCTCAGTTTGCCGTACGTCGGGGAGTCCACGGGTGCCTGGAGGGCGACCTCGCGGTGGTGGAACTCCCAGTCGACGTCGGGTCCGGTGAGCCGGTCGAGGGTGGCGCGGAACTCGTCCTCGCCGCCGGGCAGATACCGCCCGTCGACGTACGCGACGGCCTCGCCCGGGATGACGTTGATCTTGTAACCGGCGTCCAGCATGGTCGGGTTGGCGCTGTTGCGGACGGTCGCCTCGACCAGTTGCGCGGCCGGGCCCAGCTTCTCCAGCAGCCGGTCGACGTCGCGCAGGTCGGTGTCGATGCCGTAGAGCGCGGCGAGTTCGGTGAGCGCGGCCCGCACGGTCGGGGTGAGCCGCAGCGGCCACTCGTGGGCGCCGATGCGGGTGACGGCGGCGGCGAGCCGGGTGACCGCGTTGTCCCGGTTCACCTTGGAGCCGTGCCCGGCGCGGCCGCGCGCGGTGAGCTTCAGCCAGGCGGTGCCGCGTTCCCCGGCGGCGATGGGGTAGATCTGCCGCCCGGCGCCGTCGTGGAAGGTGAACGCCCCGGACTCGCTGATGCCCTCGGTGCAGCCCTCGAACAGGTCCCGGTGGGTGTCGGCGAGGAACCCGGAGCCGTCCTCGGCGCTAGCCTCCTCGTCGGCGGTGAACGCGATCACGATGTCCCGGCGCGGCCGGAAGCCCTCCCTGGCCCAGGACCGGACGACGGCGAGGATCATCGCGTCCATGTTCTTCATGTCGACCGCGCCGCGCCCCCAGACGACCCCGTCGCGCACCTCGCCGGAGAACGGGTGCACGCTCCACTCGGCGGCCTCGGCGGGCACGACGTCCAGATGGCCGTGGAGCAGCAGCGCGCCGGCGGACGGGTCGGTGCCCTCGACGCGGGCGACGACGTTGGTGCGGCCCGGGGTGCGCTCCAGCAGCGTGGGCTCGACGCCCGCCTCGGCCAGCCGTTCCGCCGCGTACTCGGCGGCGGGCCGCTCCCGGCAGTCGCCGCCGCCCCGGTTGCTGGTGTCGACACGGATCAGGCCGGAGGTGAACTCCACGACCTCGTCCAGCGCGCGCCCGTCAGCCATACTGCTCCTCCACCGCGGCCGAGACGATCGTGGTGACCGCCTTGAAGGTGCGGATCCCCTCGTACATGGTCGGACCGGTGTACGCCACCTTGCGTTCCCCGATCCGGTCGACACCCGGCACGACGGTGGCCGCCATCGCCAGGTGCTCGGCGTCGAACTCCACGGCGACCGTGTACGGTCCGCCGGTGACCGGCTCCCGCCGCCCGGCGAGCGTCATCGCCTCCTTCGCCGCCGCCCGGATGTCGGCGGCGGTCCTGGCCGGCGTACGGCACACCGCCGCGTACCGCGACACATGGTCCTTCACGGCGACCTTCGGCGCCTCGGGCGCGTAGCCGAGGGCGTCCTCGCAGGCCACGTCGTCGCCGGTGACCAGGATGACGGGGACGCCGTACTCGGCGACGACGTGGGCGTTGAGCAGGCCCTCGCTGGCGCGGACGTCGTTCAGCCAGACGCCGGTGATCTGGTTGGCGAGGTAGGTGTGGGCGAGGACGCCCTCCATGCCGGCGCCCGCGTGGTAGCCGACGAACGCGATGCCGTCGACGTCGCCGTGCTGCACGCCCTCCACCATGGACAGCGCCTTGTGCCGCCCGGTCAGCATCTCGACCCGGTCGTCGAGCCGCTCCAGGAGCAGGTTGCGCATCGTCCAGTGCGCCTCGTTCACCAGGACCCGGTCGGCGCCGCCGTCGAGGAAGCCGAGGGCGGCGGCCTGCACGTCCGAGGTGAACATCGAGCGGCACCGCTCCCACTGCGGTGTCCCCGGCAGGACGTCGGCCGGCCAGGTGACACCGGTGGCGCCCTCCATGTCGGCGCTGATGAGGATCTTCACCATGCTCCCCACTCCGCTGCCGCGGACCCGCGGATCTTGTCGCCCTCACGTTACGCGTGGCCCGGACGGCAGACCAGAACACGCGCACGGACGCCTCGGTCGTGGCGGGCGCACGCCCGGCGGGTGGGGTGACCCGGCGGTGGCGGGCGGCGGTTCACGGGGAACCGTGCGACACCCCCTGGTCCTCGTGGCCGAGCAGGAGGTCGCGCTCGGTGCGGCCGCCGCCCGCCACCTGGAGCACGGTGGCCACGGGCGGGTAGCCGGCGGCGATGACGGTGTACTCGCCGGAGGACAGGTCGACGAACCGGAAGGTGCCGTCGGGGCCGGTGGTGAGGGTGTCGACGACGTTGCCGGCCGCGTCGAGCAGGGTGACGCGGGCGTCCTCGACCGGCCGTCCGCCGCCCGCCCGGACGGTGCCGCGCAGCACGGCGCCGCCCGCGAGTTCGATGTCCTGGCGGGTCTCGCGGGCGGCCTGGACGGTGACGGGGAGCGCGGCGGGGCGGAACACGGGCGCGCTGGCGGCGAGGGTGTACTCACCGGCGACGAGGTCGGTGATGAGGTAGCCGCCCTCGCGCCCGCTGCGGGTGGCGGCGACGACCTCGCCGTGCACGTTGGTGAGGGTGACGGTGGCGTCGCGGACGGGGGTGCCGTCGGCGGTGACCACGGTGCCGGCGAGGCGCCCCGCGCCGCCGAGGACGACGTCCAGCTCGACGGGGCGCTCACCGACGGTCACGGAGACCGCCTGCGGCTGGTGTCCGCCCGCGGCGGCGATCAGCACGTACGCCCCGGAGCCCGGGGTGGCCAGCGCGTACCGCCCGTCCTCGCCGCTGGCGCCGCGGCCGATCTGCTGTCCGGCCACGTCGATGAGGGTGAGGGCCGCGCGGGGCACGACGGTCCCGTCGGGGTGCTGCACCGTGCCGCAGACCGGGATGCCGCCCGCGTACGCCGGGCGGGCGCGCGGGAACGGCGCGGGCCCCGGGGCGGGCACCGGCGGGGTCTCCGGGGCGGTGGCGGGGGCGTTGTGGGACACCAGTGGTCTCTCCTTGAGGAAGAAGGCGATGAGCAGACCGAGGACGAGCACCGGCACGAGGAGGAGGAAGATCCTCGGCAGGGCGTCGGCGTAGGCCTGGATGTAGCCGTCGCGCAGCGCGGGGGGCAGCGCGTGGACCAGCTCGGGGGTCAGGGACCGCGGGTCCGGCAGCCGGGCGCCGTCCCGCGCGGGGAGGTGGTCGCCGAGGGCGCCGGTGAGCCGGTCGGCGAGGAGGGTGCCGACGACGGCGGCGCCGACGCAGCCGCCGATCTGCCGGAAGTAGTTGCCGGCGCTGGTGGCGGTGCCGAGGTCGGCGGGGCGCACCGCGTTCTGCACGGCGAGGATCAGCACCGGCATGACCAGACCGATCCCGGCGCCGAGTACGGCCATCCAGAGGCCGGCGTGCAGCCGGGGCGTGTCGGTCTCCAGCCGGGACAGCAGCCACATGCCGGTGGCGGCGAGCGCGCTGCCGAGGACGGGGTAGACCTTGTAGCGGCCGGTGTGGCTGATGAGCCGGCCGGCCAGGAGGGAGGCGCCGACGATGCCGCCCGTCAGGGGCAGCATCAGCAGTCCGGACTCGGTGGCGCTCGCCCCGTCCACCATCTGCAGGTAGGCCGGCAGATAGCCGGCCGCGCCGAACAGGGCGACGCCGGTCACCAGGCCGATCAGAGCGGTGACGTTGAAGACGGAGTCCTTGAACAGCCGCAGCGGGATGAGGGGTTCGGCGGCGAAGCGCTCGACGACGAGGAAGAGGACGGTGGCGGCGAGGGCGCCCGCGCCGAGGCCGAGAACGACCCGCGAGTCCCAGGCGTGTGCGGTGCCGCCCCAGCCGGCCAGCAGGACCAGGCAGGTGGAGGCGGCGGCCAGCAGCAGCGCGCCGAGGACGTCGAAGCGGGCTTTCGCGACGGGCTCGGGCAGCTTCAGGGCGACGGCGACGACGGCCATGGTGACCAGGCCGAAGGGCACGTTGACGTAGAAGCACCAGCGCCAGGAGAGGTGGTCGGTGAGGTAGCCGCCGAGCAGCGGTCCGGCCACCGAGGCGAGTCCGAAGGCGGCGCCCATCAGGCCCGTGTACCGGCCGCGCCGCCTCGGCGGCACGATGTCCGCGATGATCGCCTGGACGCCGGTCATGAGGCCGCCCGCGCCGACGCCCTGCACCGCGCGGAAGGCGATCAGCTGGTCCATGGTCTGCGCGCGTCCCGCGAGCGCGGAGCCGGCGACGAAGACGGCGAGCGCGAACTGGAAGACGCCCTTGCGGCCGAGGAGATCGCCGAGCTTGCCGTAGACCGGCAGTCCGACGGTGGCGGTGAGGAGGTAGGCGGTGATCGCCCAGGACATCCTGTCCAGGCCGTGCAGTTCACCGACGATCCTCGGCAGCGCCGTGGCGACGGTCATCTGCTCCAGGGCGGCGAGGAGCAGGGCGAGCACGAGGGCGGAGAAGACCAGCCGGACCCGGCGCGGGCCGAGTCCGGCGTCCTCGCCGTCGGGTGGGGCGGGGTGCCGCGGAGGCGTCGCCGCGGCCGGTTCTTCCTGCACCGGAGTGATCCCGCCCACGTACCGCTCCCCTCGCCGCGCCGCTGCACGTTGCGCACAGAAGTCCTGCGCGAAGCGACAACTACGGGCAAGCGCGACGAGTCACGGCGTGAAGCCGGTCGATACGGAGAACCACTCGATCCGGTGAGAGCGCCAACGCCCCGTAAACGATTGGTTCTTGACTACTTCTCGACTTCGGCGGCGAGCTTGGCGAGGACCGCGTCGTAGATCCGGGCGAGGCCCTTGGGGGCGAAGGTCCTCTCGAAGAAGCCGCCGATGCCGCCGGCGCCGTTCCAGACCGTGGTCACGACGACGCGGGACGCGCCCTCGCCGGCCGGGGTGACCCGCCAGGTGGTGACCATGGACGAGTTGCGGTCCTTCTCGACCAGCTCGCCGTCCGAGGGCTCGGTGACCTCCAGCAGGCAGTCGCGGACGCGCTTGCTGGTGGCCTGGAGCTTCCAGTGGACGAGGGTGCCCTCGCCGTCGCCGCCCTCGCGCACCTCGTACTCGCTGAAGTGCTCCGGCAGCAGCTTCGCGCGCGTGCCGCTGTAGTCGGCGAGGGTGTCGAACACCGTCTCCGGGTCCGCCGCGACGACCCGCTCGGTAGTGGCCTCGACCTGCGCCATTGCGTTCCTCCAGCACCTGGGTTCTCGGGACTGCGACAAAGCCAACCACCCCGGCGCCCGGCCGCCCAAATCGGGGCCCCCCGTCGCCCGCGCGGCTCTTTCGTGAACGCCGGCAGAGCCGCCCGTGCAGCCGCCCGCACAGCCGCCCGCACAGCCGCCCGGACACGGCCCGCACAACGGTTCACACGATCACGGGAACACATGTTCTATTCTGTGGCCGAGCACTACCGAGGAGGCGTCATGCGCTGGGAGAACCTCTCCGTCGAGTCCGACGACCACGCCCGGGCCGACGCCGCGCTGTTCGGCGCGGACGCGGTGACCACCCGCACCTTCGACACCCCGGAGTTGCCACCGAACACACATCACGCGCGGACATGAAGAAGCCCCGCCCACCTCCCAGGGGAGAAGATGAGCGGGGCCGGGGCCTCGTCGGCTTGTGATGAGCGGGGGGCGTGCCGACGAGGCGTCTGGGGCTGTCAGCCGTCGGTGCGCTTGGGCGGCGCCTCGACACCCTCCAGCGGGCACACGTCTGTCATGCCAATCGGGATCATCTGCTGCGTCGGATGCTGAGGGCAGAACCTGCGGCCACGGCGGGTGTCTGCTCCCCAGTCGTCCTCAGCCATGTCCTTCCGAGTGCGGATGCGGTACCGGTTGCGGCGGTCCATGTTGACGCTCAGGAAGTGTGGACGCCGGCCGCTGACTGGCGGGCCGCGCTACGGACGCTGGCGGGGGCGTTACGGCACCTGGCCGACCTCACCGGGGGTGCCTAGCCCCCGCCGCGCCCTCCGCGAGCCGGCGCACGGGCACCGGACCGCGGGTCTATGGGAGCCGCGGAGCGCCGTTAGACGGTGCTCTCGGCGGGCTCTGCGGTGGCCCGCGATTCCGACGCGGGGAGGCTGAACATCGTCACGCGCTCCGTCCGGTAGCGCTTATGGCCGGGCTTGTTCTGCTCGTGACCTTTCGCCCAGCGAAGGGGGTCACCACCTTCGCGAAGTGGCGCGTACTCCAGGCAGTCCGCGCACTCAACAAAGGAGTGGACGGGCAGGGTCTCCGCTTCCTCCGGAGTGCTGACGGTCGGGTATGGCGGACGGCTCATCGCGGCAGCCCCTTCCGGCCGGATTCCAGAAGCCACGGGCGCCGTGACTTGAGGACGACATCCCGTCGGTCCTCCTCCGTCGCCGGGCGGACCCATTTCGGGTCGACGGTCCACTCCCGACCACCCCCCAGAGGGCGCAGACAGTAGCTCTTCCCGTCGACGCCGCGGAATTCGCCGATCAGAGTTCGGGCCGTGTCGACGAAGACGTCCCCCACGGCCGGCAGTTTCCCTGCTTCAGGGCGCGGCATAGCCCCTCCTAATCCCTGCATGCGATCACCCACTGTGCGCGGAATGGCACTGCCAGTGTGACGAAAGCTGGGCCAGTAATGCAACCCGGCTGACCAACTCTGCAAAATTGCATTTCGATCAGAGCGCTGGGGCGTCGGCTATGGGAAGCTATGGCCCCGCAGGTACACGCGGCGGGATGATGGACGAGGAGAGGGGACCGGTGGGCGAGCCAACAGTACGATCGAGGCAGCTCGGCGGAGAGCTTCAACGAGCGCGTGAAGCAGCCGGGCTGAAGGTGGACGACGTCGCGTCACGTCTCGGGTGGCCCGCGTCGAAGGTGAGCCGGATCGAGAAGGGCCGCTTGGGCGTCAAGCCGGCGGACCTCGACGCGCTCTTCGACGTGTGCGGCATCGAGGACCCTGAGAAGCGGGACGTCCTTCGTCGCATCGCCCGCCACGGTCGTCAGCGCGGATGGTGGCAGACGTACCGAGACATCATCTCCCCCGCCTACGCCGACTTGATCAGTCTGGAGGATGGCGCGACGTCGATGCGCTCCTACCAGACGACGCTCATCCCGGGTCTGCTCCAGACCGCCGCCTACGCACGCGCAACGATCGACGCTCTGAGTATGACGTCGACACCCGAAGAGGTGAACGCGCTGACAAACGTCCGCATGGCGCGCCAGTCTGTTCTCTCCCGTCCGGAGCCGCTGGAGCTGTGGGCCGTCATCCACGAGGCCGCGCTCCGCCCGCGGGTCAAGAGCGATCCGAAGATGATGAAGGAGCAGCTACAGAAGCTGCTTGATCACGCAGTTCTTCCGCATGTCTCGATTCAAGTGCTGCCGCTCGATGCGCCCCCGCACGCTGGGATGCTCGGCAGCTTCGCAGTCATAGGCTTTCCGGAGACGGCAGACCTCGACGTCGCGTACCTGGAGAACCTGACCAGCGCCTTGTACGTCGAGGAACCTGCGGAAGTCAGTCGGTACGGGAGTGCCTTCGAGCGGCTACGCGCGGCAGCTCTCCCGTTCGACGAATCGGCCGACCTCATTGAACGATTGAAGGACACGATCTAATGACCACCATCTCCAACGCGTCCGCAGCGGGCTTCACGTGGACGAAGTCGACGTTCAGCGGGAACCAGGGCGACTGCGTCGAGGTCGCTCACGGCGCCATCCCCGCAGCTCTCCCCGTCCGCGACTCCAAGCGACCCGCCGGGCCGGCGGTCGTCTTCGCTGACGCCACCTGGGGCGCGTTCGTCGACGCCCTGAAGCGCGGCGACGTCGCCTGACCTAGCTCAGCGTCACGGCCCCCGTCCTCCAGGCGGGGGCTTCGTCATGCCCCGCTGTCGATCCCCAGCTCCGCATCCGGCCGGCAGAACCCACACGGGTCGAGCTGCCCGTCAACGAGGGCGGTGCGGGCCTCCTGCGCTGTCGCTCCGCGGGCCAGGGGCTCGACGAGGTGGCAGTCCCCGAGATGCACAGCGCGGGCAACGGGGCCGTCCGGGCTGCGCACGCGCCCGATCTTGAACGGCGCCTCCGGCGCACCTCCCCGCGGATCCGTCGTCGGCTGCTGCGGAGGGACGCCGACGTCCGCACCCTCCGCCTCCCGCAGGGCCGCGAGCACCCGCCTCCGCTGCACTTCGAGATACGTGCGCACGATGTCGCTCTCCGCTAGTGCTGCGTCGAGGTGGCGCAGGATGGCGTGCAGGCGGGGAGCATCCGGCGGCAGGTCGTTCATGCGTTCGATTATGGCACTCCGGAAACGCAAAAAGCCCCCGCCGGGTGATCCGACGGGGGCTCTGCGGTGCTACTTCTTACCCTGCTTCGCGCGCACCTGCTCCAGGCACTCCGGGCACAGGGGGTTACCTCCGTGGCCGTAGCGGGTAGTGGGCTGCTGGCACCCTGCGCAGGGGCCGATCTGGGAACTCATACGGTCAGGGTACGTCGCTCTCCCAGACCTGCGTTCGAGCCCATTCCGCCACGTTCCGCGCCGCCCTGCGCCGCTCCGAGGGGCGCAGGTCCGGCCTCAGCGTGGTTGACGGTCGGGAGGGCCGGATGACGTGCCCGGTCCATGTGGTGATCTCGTAGTCGTCCTCACACTTCATACGGCGACGGGAGCGGCGTACGTCGGAAGCCCGCATACGAAGGCACCGCACGTCACAGCCGTCTACGGGGCCGTCGTGGATGCCACACCACTCCCCGGGGTGCAGCGCCCGGTAGTCGGGATCCCACCGGAGGCGCCACTCGTGGTGCCAGCGCTCCAGATCCTCGATGCTGCGCTTCAGCTCGACGAGCCGGGCCTCTCGTGACACGTGTGCCTCGTGCTGCTTGCGCTCGCGGCGGGGGTGGAGGAGGGAGCCGAGGAGTCCGCGGCCGTTGCGGTGGGTGGCGAAGTGGGTCATTGTGCCTCCGCCTCCGCCTTCAGCAGCGCGCTGGCTTCCTCGGTCGCGGAGATTTTGGCGGCCCGGCGGACGAGTTCGGCTACCTGCTGGGACAGTCGGGAGAGATCGCTCCCGATACCCGAGCGCCCCGGGTTGTCCGCGATGTGGGTAAGCAACTCCGCAGCGGCTCTTGCGTCACGGGCGAACTCCTCCCGGTCCCGCGCTGCAATCCATGCCAGAGCGTCTTCGGCAGTGGCCTTGGTCGACATGGTCCCTCCTCCTCACACGCCCACAGGGCGCTTGCCGTAGACCTTACGGACCTCGTCGAGGTCGACGCGCGGTCCCTGATTCGTCTCGTACTTCGTCAGCCTGGCGCGCGGCCCGTTAGCCGCACCACGGATGGTCACCGGGTCGACGCCGGCCACGGCCGCCGCCTCCGCATAGGTGACGAGCTTCAGCTCCTGCGGCTCGTCCACGGGTTCCGGGACCTCTTCCACCTCCGGCTCCTCCGCGGGCTCTTCAGCGGGCTCGTGGGGCTGCTGCGGCTGCTCCTCGACCTCCGCGGATGCCTTACGGGAGTGGACCAGGAGTGAGCCGCCGAAGAACGCGAGCACGGGCCAGGCGGCGACGAGCACGCGGAGCATCGTCGGCGGGTCGTTCAAGTCCACAACGCCGGCCGTGGCGACGTTGGCGCTCATGGACGCCGCGAGGGAGAGCCAGAACCACAGTCGGGGAGCTGCAACCGACTCACCCGCCCCCGCCTCCCGCAGGCGCTTCCACGCCATGACCAACAGGACGTCGACGGACACCGGGTACGCCCACGCCTTCCAGCCGGTCTGGCCGGCAGCCTCCGCGACGTCGTGGATGTGGGCGAAGGAGATCGCGGCAGCGATGACGGCTTGAATCAGGAGGGGGTCCAGCCGGCGGAGTGCTCTCATGGCTCCTCGTTCGTGTGCGTGTTGCGTGAGTTGCTGTCGTACCGGAGCCCCTGTCACCGGAATTGACGGGGGCTCGCGTTGGGCTCCGGTCAGTATTTCGACGGAACGACCTTGACCTTTGCCGCCGGGTACTCTCGGCGGAGGGCATCGGCGAAGAGCTGGGAGTCAGCCCACGTCGCCTTACCCCAGTCGGAGACCGTTAGCCCGTCGACGGTAGCTACCGCCTGCCAGGTGCGGGCGTTCACCTCGTCATGAACGTCGACGGCGATACGAACCGCGTCCTCACCGGCCTCGTCCGGAGCGGGCACCCCGATCCGGCTCGCGGCGGCGTATATGTCGGCCGTCGTGATGGCGTCGGAGTCGGCCCGCCCCTCGTCGACGAGGAACTGAGCAACACGGACGGCGTCGAGCGCGGAGAAGATGGTCACTGCCCCACCTCGTCCCGCAGTTCCGTCAGGGCGTCACCGACGGCGGCCCATCCGTCATCGTCTGACATGCGGCCGGCGATGACCTCCGACCAGATTCCGCTGATGGTGACGCGGAAGGCGTCGTGCGCCTCTAGGGCCGCCGAATTGCTGTCCATGGTCTTTCCTTTCACGCAGCCAAGGGAAGGCGGGCTGCCGGGGCGCAGGTGGGGCAGAAGGGTGGGTAGTTCGGGTTTGCCAGGACTTGCGCGCTCGGCAGGCTGTGCCGACCGTCCTCGACGAAGGACCGGGGCCACACCATCCCGCAGTGCCGGTAGAGATCGCCCTTCCACCACGTCCACACTCGCCCGTGGTGGTCGGTGATGTTCGGGTGTTCGTCCCGTCCAGCAGCCCCCAGCTCCTCGCGGATGATGGCCCACTGGACTATCAGGGCTGTGATGCTGTCCACGTCGGCTCCGTAAGTGATTGGTGAAGCCCCCGCCGGAGCGGGGGCCGTGGTCTCAGAAACCGGCTTCGAGGAGCCAGTCCGGCTTGTCGTTGGCCTCGAACAGTGCCGTGTCGTCCTCCGGCTCCGGCTCCCCGTCCACCGGGGCGAAGATGCCGGCACCCAGCTCACCGGCGACGATGGGGCGCTCGTCGTAGCCGAAGCCGAGGTCAGCGCGGGCAACGAGGAAATCGATCTCGGTGCACGTGATGTCATCCAGAGCCTTCATTGTCTTCCCCTCCCTGGCCGAAGGTCCGTGTGTCCTTCGCGTTACTAAGACTATGACACAGTTGTGTCGGCCGACACAACACTCTCGACTCAACTTCCGTAAGTCGTTTCACGGAGCCTGTGCGATCAGCGCCACCATCCGCCCGCCCGGCAGCGTCACCACATGCCCGCCGCGGACCCGCGTCCGCTCCCACCCGCGAGCCTCCGCCTGGCGCAGGAGCCGGCGACGGGACAGCTCGTCGACGACGCCGGCGGCGCCGCACTGGAGGGTGATGCGGTACGTCATGCCGCGTCCGATTCCGTACACCTGCGGACGGTGACGGGCTTGTCCGCGGGGAGGACGGCGTCTCCGCCACCGACGAACTGGAGATGCACGTGACCGGATTGAGCGGGCCAGGCGCCGCCGTGCGACGTCCGCACATGGCCGTGAAGGAGAAAGATGTCGCCGTGTCGGATCTCGCGGGCGGTGATGTGGAGTTCGGTCGCCTTCGTCGTCGGCGGCCGTCCTCCGTACTGCTCGGCGAACCGGATGGCGTCGAGAACGTACAGCTCGGCGATGCGCTTCTCCGCCTCGTCACCGGCCAGCCGCTCGACGCTCAGCGTCTCCTTCTCCGGCGTGAATCGGTAGGTCTCGAACTCGACGACGTCTCCGTCCCGAGTGGTGCGGACGCGCGTTCCGTCGGGAAGCTTGTAGATCATGGCTGCTCCGTCAGTTACTCGTGTTGGGCCGGGCGCAAAGCTCCTCAATGAGCTGCGAGTTGGCGATTTCGTGGGCGTGTGTTGTAACGTCTTTCCGCGACAAGGAAGGCGCCGCCGCCAAGGCGTTGTCCTGGCATAGGTGTCACGGTTTCCGGGCTAGTTACCCCGGAGACTGAGGGGCTTCTGAAGGCCCCGCGAGGTGGGAAACGGCACTCGGTGTCGGCCCACCGCCCGCTAGCAGTACCTGAAGGTCGAGCGTTATACCCGACCTCAGCGAACATCCGCTTCGGCGGAGCACGGTTCAGCGGGCGCCGTGTTCAGGCAGAGACGTGCCTGTCTTCGCTGAGGTTGTGCATCGCCGACGGGGCGGTGCCCTCTCGGAGGCAGCAACTTCGAGAGGAGCGCTATGTCCGTCGACACCGTCCCCGTCTGGGTCATCGCCGTTTTCGTGCTGCTGCTGATCGTCTTCGTCGTCGTGGCCGGCGCCGTCGTCGCCCTCCGCATCACCGTGCGAGGAACGTCGGAGGTCGCGCGACCTGACATCATCCGCGCCGTCGGGGCGATGTTCCGCGACCTCTTCGACGCACTGTTCAGGTGGCGCCGTAAGTGACGGGCGCTACTCGTCCTCCGGATCCCGCACCTCGCCGGCTGCGAACCGTGCGTAGGCGAACTGCGCCGGGATGTCGACGCCGTAGGGGTGCGGGGAGTCGGGGAAGAGCTGGGTGACGACGCCGACTGTGTCCCAGCGTGGCCGGCGACGTCGTCGCGGACGTGGACGACGTCGTCGATGGCAAAGCGGAGGGCGGCGTCGTTGGGGGTGCGGTGCATGGTGCCTCCTCGTCACCGGCAAACGGCAGGGTTCAAGTGCGCTTCGCGCACCGATATGGTCGGGCTCTCCGGGAAGCCCAGCCGCCGGAGGGTGAACTCCCCGTTGTCGACCGAGAGGACGACGTAGCGGCTCCGTGGCTGACTCAGCAACTCGACCACGCTGTTCACCTTCGGCGCGAACCGCTCGACGTTGGCGGCGTGGCACTTCCGGCAGAAGTAGGACTCGGAAGCTCCGTCGCCCGTCGCGAAGGAGCTTCCGCACCCGGCACAGCTCCTCAGGTATGAGGTCATTTCGCTCCCCTGGTAGGTGTCGGTCAGACGTGCCCCGCCGCGGATTCGAACCGCGCGCCCGCCGGCGCTGGGGGTGCCGGGTGAGTGGGCGATGCCTAGACGGGGCGTGTCCAGATCAGCACTGAGTCTTGATGCATCGCTTGCACAGCGGACGTCCCTCAGCGGGGATTACTGGCGTGACGTAGACGCTCGGCATGTTTGCGCCGCATTCGGCTACGGTGTTAGACCTTCCGTCCTCTTCGACTACGCCGAAGGCTGCACGGATGTGCAGCAGGCCAGTGCGCGACACCATGTACAGATTCGGCCGTGCAGGGTTAGCGAGTCCTTCGCGGTGCCAGTCCATGTCTCTCCTCCTACGGCCTGCCTCCTCAGCGCGGGTAGGCCACCTCCCGCGGACGCCCCGGAGGGCGTTTCGGCTACGCGTGATGCTTGCGATAGACCATGTTCGACGCGAGCAGCTCCCGGCCCTGCGGGCTGCGGACGTTGCGCTCCGCACCGAACCTGCGCTTCATGTCCGCCTGGAGCACCGCGCCGTACCGGTGCGTGCGAAGGAGCGTCCGCTTCATCGTCGTCAGGCTCATCTCGTCCCCTCCCCTGGGGCGCCCCGTGAGAGGCGCCCCGCTTCGCTAGTGCCTTGCGATACGACGACTATGACACAGTTGTGTCGGCCGACACAACACCCTTTGGAGAGGTTCCGTAAGTCGTCTTACGGAACTACTGCTGTGCCAGGATCTCGGCGAGCCGGATCACGTCGGCACCCGTGTGGTCGGTGCCGGCCAGGAGCCGCTTCGCCTCGGTGACGTGAGCGGCGAAGATGGAGCGGGTCGCAGTCTGTACCGGCTCGTCGAGCTTGACGGACGCGGGGGCCGGCGCACCATCGAGGGATTCGACGACCGGCTCTAGGCCGTTGCCGATGTGCACCGGACGGAAGTACCACGTCGTCCCGTTGTGCTTGGCTCCGAAGTAGTTGGTGTGGTGTGACGACACCTCCACCTCGTCGCCCGCACTGACGGCAGCGCCGTTCAGCTGGTGCTTCGTCACCAGGAAGCGGCTACCGATCTCCGGGAGTGCCGCGGGTTCGTCGGCGCTGTGAAGGCACTGCGCGATGTACTCGGTCATGTCTCTCCTCGCGTGACTTCTGGTTCCGTGAGTCGTTTTACGGAGGTGGGGTCAAAGCTCTTCGACAATGAATCCGTTGAAGGTCGGTGCGTCGCTGCGGCCCTCGACCGCGTACAGCACGTCGTCGCCCCAGAGGGCGGCCTCGTCGGGGCGCACGCCCTGGACGTCGTAGTCGTCGAGAGAAGGAAGTCGGTTCATGGTCGGTGCTCCAGATCGATGGGAAGCGAATGTCTTACGCAGCCAGACCGTGGGTACTGGCCACGGTGCGAGCGCTCACGACTCCGCGGGAGCGGAGCCGGCGCAGGGCGACGCCGTTGATGCCCAGGTCGGCGCAGACGGCCGCGTCCTCCTGGCGCATCATGCCGACGCCGTAGAAGGAGCGGAGCGCGAGGGATTGGCGCTGCGGGATCTGTGTCATGAGCCAGCGGGCCAGGTCGCGGCGCTCGATGGGGTCGGTGATCTCGGTGGAGGGGTCGGCGATGACGTCGGCGAGGGTGACCTCCTCGTCCTTCGTCGACGAGCCCTTGCCGGGGATCGGTCGGTCGAAGCTATCCGCTCCCGCCAGCGCCTCGACCATCGCGAGGAACAGCTCCCGGCTCATGCGCTTGGTCGGCTCCGCGTCCCGGAACGTCTCCCATGCCCTGTCGATGCTGCCGCCCGCCTCCCAGAGCGCGCGCTTCACGCGGATCGCGGCCGTCGGGTCGATGGTGAGCGGGGATCGGTTCGTCACGTCGGCCTCCGCTATCGCACGGCGGGCGGCGCGGTAGACGTAGGACGACAGCTTGGCCGACGACGAGTCGGAGTTGTAGTCGCGGACGTGCTGAATGAGTACCGCGCGGGCCTCCTGGAGGTAGTCCTCCGCGTCGTCCGCACTGGCGCCCGGCGCGACGCTGCGGATCATCCCGCGGAACATGCCGTCGAAGGACTGCACGATGGCCCACATGGCGTCGCTGTCCCCCGCCTGCGCGGCCTTGATCTGCCCGTCGTTGACCTCGACCTGGTTCATGGACCGCTCCTTCGTGAGTGTCTGGCGTACTTAGGTGATGGGGGAATCGGAGGATGTTGTGACGCGGGGATTTGAGTGACCTGGGTCACACACTGTTTTGGGGAAACAAAAGCCCCCGTCCCTCGCAGGAACGGGGGCATCGGTCCGTGAGTCGTTTTGCGGAGGTCAGACAGACACGGGGCAGATCACCAGGTCCATCGTCTCGGCAATGATCATGTCCGCCACGGCAGTTGGGCACTTCTCCCAGCCCGCCAGGTAGTACAGCGCGGTCGCCGTAGCCCACTGAATGGTGGCGCTGTAGGCAGGGACCCCGTCGAGGAGGCCGGC
Source organism: Streptomyces sp. NPDC052687 (assembly GCF_040678395.1). NCBI lineage: Bacteria > Bacillati > Actinomycetota > Actinomycetes > Kitasatosporales > Streptomycetaceae > Streptomyces > Streptomyces sp. NPDC052687. Next base: position 20,343 of record NZ_JBFATR010000016.1, read on the forward strand.
TATCTCGGCGATGAGGCCGACTTCTTCGTCATTACGCTGCGGCCCCGTTACGATGATCAACATGACCCCCGGATGGGTGGAGGATCGCGTCTTCGCCCTCCCAGCGGGCTAGGGCGCGGTCCATGGATGCGGCGACGCCCTGAACCGCCGCTACTGCGTACGGAAGCCATCGGGCGCCGGTTTTCAGTTCTGCTTGGAGGGCTGCACGACGCTCGTCGAGCGCGCACACTTCCGTTGGGCGGTTCGGTCCGTGCGTCGCTTGCCGGCCCCCGTCCGCATCCACCCCTGACTGTCGGCGGCCAGGCGCGGTTACTGCGTCGCTGTAGGCGGTCACGTATTGCCGAACTTCCGATGCAGCCTGATCAAGGATGTCCAGAAGGTCGATCATCCGCTGTCCGTCAGCGACATGGTCAGGACTGTAAGTCACGTAATCTCCACAGGGCAATGAACATGCGGCCGGAATGCACCTGACTGAGCGGGTGTTTGGTGGCGATGTGTCCGTGTTTCACAAACAGAGCGCGCAACCTGTTTGTGTCGGTCGACCCACTTCACCTGCGGTTGTGTCGGTCGACACACAACAGAGTTCAACAGAATGCCGTTATGAACTCGTTATGTTGTGGATGTCGCGTGAAGGACCGGAGGGGACCCCTCCGTCTCGCTACGTAGCGGCCTGCGTCCCGTCGGTCAGGCTCTCACCAGTGGTTTTTGACAGCCAGTCAGCGACGGAGAGATCGGACTTCATGCCGTTGCAGAGCCCGCACGCGAGCACCAGGTTGAACCACTCGTGAACGCCGCCCCCCGCAAGCGGACGAACGTGGTCCACCTCCGCTACAACCGTTTGGCCAAACGCAGCGTCACAGTAAGCGCAGGACCACTCATCCAGCTCCTCCCACCGTCGCAGAACGTCACGACGGGACGGGTGAAGGGGTGGTTCCGGCGATCGTAGAGAGGGCGTGGTGCGCATGGGTCGAGGTACGGACCGCACGGCAGAGGGGCGGGATCCCGCCACCGTGCGGTCAACTGCGGTCGTGCGCCTGTTTGTCGGGGGCGCGAGCCGGGCGGGGGTCATGCTGCCGCCAGTTCCGTGGCGTACCACTCGTCGTGCGCTGCGCGCTGTTCTTCGGGGAGGTACAGGCTCCCCCAGCTCCGACCCCCGACTTCGGGGTCGGACTCGATGGGGACGCCGAACAGGTCGAACGTCATGCACTTACCGATCTCTCGTGCGATGTCCTCCGCCTCGGCGGCCGGCGCGGAGGCGATGACCTCGTCATGGATCGGAAGCCGGAGATACGGCAGGAGCCCCGCGGTGTCCATGTTGACGAGCGCCTGGCCCAGGCAGTCGCGGGCCGCGGACTGGACCTGGTAGTTCGTCACGGCGTAGGTCCGGTCACGGTCCAGGGGGAGCCGACGCCCGGTGACCGACGTCGTCACCATGCCGTTCGCAAACGCCTCGCGCTGCCAGCGGTTCGCTGCCCGTCGTACCTCCGGATAGGTCCGGTGGTAGGCAGCGACGGCGCGCTTGACCTCCTCCATCGGGGCGCCTGTCTGGCGCTGAATCGTCGTGGCCCCGCCGCCGTACACCACGCCGAAGCCGATCGCCTTACTGATCTTGCGATGCTTCGGGGTGAAGTCGGGGCCGAAGACGAGTTCGGCCGTGAAGCTGTGGAGATCGCGGCCGGCGTTGATGGCCTCCTTCATCCTCACCACGCCGGCCAAGGCCGCCAGAACGCGCAGCTCCACGGCCTGGAAGTCGACGCTGATGATCCGGTGCCCCGGCTCCGCGAGGAACGCCCTGCGGATCTTCCAGTCTCCCGACGGGAGCGTCTGCACCGCGGGGTTCGTGACGGACATGCGTCCCGTGCGCGCCTGCATGGTCCGGATGCCCGGATGGATGCGTCCGTTGCGGTCAACCGTCGCAAGGAAGTTGTCCGCGTAGGCGCTCCTCCACTTCGCCGCCCGCTTCGCCTTGATGACGGCCACGGCAAGCGGGTTGGGCGTGCGGACGTGCAGACGGTTGCCGTAGAGGTCCGTGTCTGCAAGTGCACACAGAACGGCCTTGTCCGCTTTGATGGCGCCGCCGGCCGTGCGCTCCGTCAAGGACTCGCCCATGCCGGTCAAGGCTTCTGCGATCTGCGTCGGGCTGCCCAACTTCTCGACACCGTAGGACCGGACGATCCGCGTGTTCTCCTCTTCCTCCTCCCTCAGCTCGTCGGCCAGGCGCCGCGTGTAGTCCTGATCGAGCAGGAGGCCGCGGATCTGCATGTGCCCGCAGATGCGGGCAACTTCGTGTTCGTAGTCGACGAGCCGCTGAGGGACGCCGAAGCGGCGAAGTTCGGCTTCCAGCTTGGGGCGGAGGCGGGCCGTCAGGATGACGTCGCCTCCGGCATACGACTGATAGATCGGGTGCCAGAGATCGATGCGGCTGAAGCCGACGGCCTTCGTCAGCCCCAGGGATCGGAACACGGCCGTCAAGTCGCCCTGTGTGTCCGCGGCCGTCGGGTCGATGTAGTGGTCGGACAAGGGCTTCAGGCTGGAGCCAATACCGCCTTCGTGCACGGACCGCGGGTCGACGAGCTTCGACAGGAGCATGGTGTCGACGGCATTGCGGCACAGCTCGTCGTACGTCAGCCCCAGGTGGGCATGCAGCGCCGGGGCATCGAAGCCACAGTAGTTGTGGCCCGTCACGCCGGGGCCGGCAATGAGCACCCGCAGCGCTTGCCGGGCGGCCTCCTTGAACGGCTCCCCCAGCTCCGTCGGGATGTTCCATGCCTCATGCTCGGTACCGAACTGGACCAGGCGGACGTACTCCGGATCGCCGGACAGGATCTCCAGCCCGTGCGTCTCGGTGTCGACGGCGACGGGCTGTGTCTGCCGCGCGGCCCACGCGATGAACTCGGACAGCTCGTCGGGGCGCTCCGGGACGGAGACGGGGAACTCGCGGCCCAGGAGCGGGAAGGTGTAGTGCTTCAAAGCCCCATCACCTCCGCGCGCTTCTTCGCGACCCGCTCCGCATGTGCCTTGCGGGCTCGCTCCTCCTGTGTGACGTCGGCTGTCGTGTGGACGGTGTAGTGGAGCGCGGTGCCCAGCGTCATACCGGTCGTGTAGACGTTCGTCGAGCACTGCCCGTCGTGACTCGTCGCATCCCGGTCAGATATGGACGACCACTCGCGCTTTACGTCGCCCGTCTGTGCGTCGATGTGGGTCCACAAGGAGATGTCCCTCCCAGGGACGAACTCCGGGCCGCGGGCCGGGTACTCCTCAACCTCGATGTCGCTGTCCCGGAGGCTGTCGGCGTAGCGACGGGCGGACGGTTCGTCGAAGAAGACACCCCGGATCCGGTAGTCGCTGTACTCGCCCGACGTCACGACGTAGGCGTTCCGCATGTCAGTCACGCTGCCTCCTTCTGCTGTCCGAAGATGTCTGCACCGTCCGCCGGCTCGTCGGCCGGCTCCTGCTCTGCGGCGTTCGTCGCCTGAATCTCCTCGTCGGTCTTCAGCCGCAGGCCTTCAAAGCCCCAGCGACCGCCCCGCTTGCTCTTGGTGAAGTCGCGGCTCTCCAGCTCCACGCCCAGCGCCCAGCCGGACAGGATCTCCTTCCGGCTCAGCCCCGCGTCCTCCGCCCACTCCGCGTAGGCACGACGGATGGCCATGGGAGCGACGCGAGCGCCCCGCTCCTGGACGCAGCGCGCCGTAAGGAACTCCTGGAGCCGGTCCTCCGACTCGCGGTAGTCCTGCGTCGCCGCCTGGACGGACGCCGGCTCCTGGAGTCCGTGCTCGTACCACTCCTGTGCGCCGCGAACGGCCCACGCGAGGATGCCCTCCGCCTCGTCTCGGAGCTTCGCCGGGAGGGACGTGTCCGCCTTAGCACCGCGGAACGTCGCTTCGAACGGGACGAGCTTCACCCGTCGCCAGACGCCGAGATCCTGCGAGAGGATCGCGGGCTTGTAGTTGCCAGCAACCATGAGCAGGAACGACGGGACGTAGGTGAACGGATTTTGATTCAAAAACCTGCACGTCACCGGGTCGCCTCCCGTGAGCTGCTTGACCAGCGCCTCCGCAAGACGGGAGTACTTCTCCGTCTCGCTCGCCGTCACCAGCCGCGCCCCGCGGAGCGAGGCAAGTTCGGGCGATGCCTGGCCGACGGCCGTGCGCTGCTCGAACGTCGAGAACTCCGTCGACTTCGTGATCCCGCGGAACACGTACAGGATCGCGTCGAGGAAGGCACTCTTCCCGTTCGCCCCGCCCCCGTGGAGGAAGGCGAAGCACTGCTCGCCCGTACTGCCCGTGATCCCGTAGCCGACGAGCCGACGCATGTACTCCGGCAGCTCCGGATGGTTCGGGAAGATCTCCGTGAGGAACTGTTCCCACCGGTCGGCCCGCGCCGTCGGGTCGTAGACGACGTCCAGCCGCTTCGTGATCATGTCCGCAGGAGTGTGCGGATGCATGGCTCCGGTACGGAGGTTGATCGTCCCGTTGGCGACCGACAGGAGTTCCGGGTGCGCGTCGAACGCGTCGGCCTTCGCTGGCACTCCGGGCACCGACGGCAGCTCCTTCAGGATCCCGTCGATGTGCTTGTTCGTCAGTGCCTTAAGAGCGAGCTTCCTCTCCCAGTCACTCCCCTCCGCGATCATCTCGGCACCCATACGGTGCAGCGCCTCGCGGACAGCATCCGGGTTCGGAGTCCAGATGGTTCCGTCCCAGACGAGGAAGCCCAGCCCGCGGGCGTATCGCACTCCCCCGCCGCTCTGCCGCATGTAGTCGCGCAGTCGCACGGCCAGGCCCACGTCAGTGGAGTCGAACATCTCGCGGGCGGAGGCAGACATCGACTGAAGGGCGGCGTCCGTGTCCTGGACGTCGACCTCCGTCGAAGGCGCAGGAGCCGGGGCCGGAGCCTCCAGCTCGACGACGGCCGCAGAGCGCACAGCCGCGTGGAGCTGCCCCGGGAAGGACTCTGGGTCCCGCTCGCGCCAGTCCGTCAGGTCGTCCCCGTCGTGCGGGATCTCCAGACGGCGCACCATGACGCCCGCACGAACCAGGGCGACGGCCAGGGAGTCGGTGAAGCCCGCTCCCGCCCGGTCACGGTCGCCGGCTATAACGACGTCCAGGTCCCGGAGGCCGTCGGCGAGTTCGGCGACGAGAGCGGCGTTACGGGCGAGCCCCGCCCCGCGGATGGCCACGGCGTCGTAGCCCGCACCGACGGCTGTCAGAGCGTCGCCCGGACCCTCGCAGATGAGGACGGTGTCGTAGCCGGCACCGGAGCGGAGAAGTCCCCACTTCGCCCACGTTCTCCCGTCGAGGTTGGTCAGAGAGACCCAACGGGCTGGGCACTTCTTCGATATGTCGCGGCCCTGGAGCCCGCGGGCCACACCGTCAAAGCCGTACAACGGGACCGTGACCCGCGGGTACCGGGTGAAGCCGCGAGAGAGCCACGGCTGAGGACGACGCCCGGAAGACACGTACCCGACACCCAGATCCTCCGCCAACTCGGGTGTGACGCCGAACCGGTCGACGAGGTAGTTGCGGGCCGCCTCCGCGTCATCCCCTGAAAGCGCGGCCGACGTCTCGTCGACGAACACCTTCAGGCCGGCGATCTCACCCGGGCCGATGGCCTCCGGCGCCTTCGCGCTGATCGTCGACGCGCCCAAGTCGTTCACGACGTCGAAGAGGTCGGCCTCCCGCATGCGGAGCTTCTCCAGGACGTCAGCCTTCGGGCAACCGGTGCGGCAGACGAGGAGGAGCTTCCCGTCGTCCTTCAGCGTCAGCTTCAGCGACGGGTGGTTCCGGTCGTTGTGCGCGGGGCAGAGCGCAAGGTGTCCGTCGTGGTCCTCCTCCACGCCGTCCAGCCGCCCCAGGATGTCGGACAGTCGCAAGGTCTCTCCCCTCTTCATGCATGCGGAAGGGGCGTCCCGAAGGACGCCCCTTGTTGGTCCGTGAGACGACTCGCGGAGGTGTTACTCCTCCTCGTCGCACTCCTCGTAGCTGACCGACGTGACGCCGCCAGACGTCAGGTACTGCCATGCGTGCTTGTCGCCCCGCGACAGGGCGGTAGACAGCCACCCGCGCGCGTCGTCGAGGGACATCTCTCCGCCTTCGTAGTCCTCTCCGGGGTAGACGGTGACTGTCCCTGAGAACTCGATGACTGCCTGCTTCACGCTGCCGCCCTCCTGTGTTCCTCGTCGATGTCGAACCAGCGGTCGAAGTCCGCGTCCTGGAGCGCCGCCTCCATGTCCCGGAGTCGGTTCATGAGGCGGCAGTCCGTCTCGACGTCGCGCACGACGTAGCCGTCCTTGACGCCCTTCATCCGCCGCTTGATCACCGCGCACGCGAACGGCTCGCCGGCGTGAACCCGCTCCCGGTTCGCCTGTGCGATGTAGTCGGCGAGAGTGATCGCCTTCTCCGCCTTCAGCTCCGCGGCGTGGAGGTAGTAGCCGCTGACGTCACCTATGTCGCGGGCGCCCATCTGCACGTTGCGATGGGCGCCCGGATTGTGGTGCTCTCGTATGTAGGTCACCCACGCGGTTTCCCACGCGGTGCCCTTGGCCTTAGCTGGATTCGCCGCCGTCCTCTCCCTCCTCCGTGACCCACACCTCTACGAGGCGCAGGCCCTTCTCAACTTCCACGACCTCCGGCTCCGACTCGACCACCCAGGACTGATTGCCGTACGTCAGGCGGCCCTTCGGCGCCGTCGTCCCGCCGCGCTGCATCGGCTTCCGGTCCCCGTTGCTCATGTCGCTGCCCTTCGTGCGCACCGTGTGGGAGGTGGCATATGCATTAGACAACGACTGAACAGGTTTTCGGGTTACGCCGTGTGGCGGATCCTTCGCCTTATGGCCAGAGGTTCGTTCGCTGGCCTACTCGCCACCCCGGCTGAGGCCCCACCACACAAGGCCAAAGATCATGGAGCCGAGTGCGACGAGGGCAGGGATGAGCGTGAGCGCCGTTACGACTTCCACGGCAACTCCTCCGCCGGCGTTCCGGCCTCGACGCGGTACAGCAGCGACCACCCGTCGGCGGTGCGCTCGTAGATCTCGCCCCCGCGGGCTCCGCGCCGCGTCTCGTAGGCGACGGCCAACTTCGCTAGGCCGATCCCAGCGTGACACTTAACCGGTGGCCGGCGGTCCGGGATGATCGTCGCGAAGGGCTCAGCCTCCAGCCTCTCGACGTGCGGCGCGCACTGCACCTCCATGTTGCTCATCCGTCCTCCGTCTCTCGCATCAGTTCCGGCGTGATCCATGAGGCATAGACGCACGGTGACCAGTCGAACTCCACGGGCTCCGCGTCGGGGAGGGCGTGGACGACGACGGTGTTGGGCTCGCGGATCACTGAACGTCGCTCCAGACCGTATGCGCGCTCTGGATTTGCGCCGACTTGACCCATACCGCCTTCTGGTACACCGTTCGGCGAGCACGGGCCGCGCCGATACTGTTGAACGGGCCGAAGAAGTGAACGGTCTCCCCCTTGTAATCGGGGCTGCGCAGCTCCACGCGGAGCCGGTAGACGTCATCGCCGTCCCCGACCATCTGGCGGGCCATTAGTCCTCGTCCTCCAGCTCGCCGAAGTTCATGTCCGTATCGACGATCACGTACTTCAGCAGATGGACGCGCGCGGCTGACGGAGCCATCCCCGCACGCTCCAGACCATCGAAGTACGCCCGCGGGTTGTCGGTGTGGACAGTGACGACGCCCATGGCCGGGTCGTCGTCGAAGCGGGCACGGATGCGGTAGACGGAGCCGTCGAAGACGCTCATCAGTTCTCCTCTCGTCGCATCACAACCACCTGCGCGCCCTTCGCCAGCGCCACTCCCGCGGCCTCCCAGTACTTCGGGAAGTCCTTCCGCGTCGTCGCTGCGGGGCGAATGTAGATCAGGTCGCCGTCGCCGGCCGCGCGGATGTCGCCCAGTGCGGGAGCGTTGGCGTCGTCGATGACGTGGAGGGCGCCGGTCAATTCGTGCCCTGCGCGAGCACGCGCTCCAGTGCGTTCGCCTCCGAGTCGTCGTAGCTGTCCCATGGTCCGTAGCTGTCCACGGCAAACCGGAGCGCCTGGCGGACGAGGTCCACCTCCCGCGCGCTCAGCTCTACCGTGAGCCCGCTACTGCTGATCACCTTCGCCATGCTCTTTTTCTCCTTCACTCGGGGTGTGCTCCTACGCCCAAAGCCCCCGGGCCACGTGGGCGCCGGGGGCTGAGGGGGTGCGTCAGATCTTGGTCAGAGGGCCGTACTCAGCGACCACGAAGCTCAGCTCGTCGTCGTACTGGCTGACGTCCCGGCTGAAGTAGGTGCCGCGGATCTTGCCGTTGCTCTGACGCTCGAAGCGCCACACGTCGCCATCCTGATCCCGGTACTTCGCCGCCAGGTCGTAGATCACGCCGCCGTACTCGTAGACGTCCTCGTCGGTGACGCGCTCGACGACCTTGCTCAGGACACCCTCCGACGGGGTCGTGTGCCCGCCGTTGCTGTGCTCGACCACCCAGAACGCCACGTCGTCGAAGTGCCCCGTGTAAGGGCCGGCGACGAGGGTTCCCTCCGGGCGACCGTGGACGGCCACCTTGTCACCGACGGAGAACTTCGGTGCCTCGGGGATGGCGGTGAGGTCGCCCTCGCGCGCCAGGCGCTCCATCTCGCCAATGCGGACGACATAGCCCGTGTAGGTGCCGTAGGTGCTGCGGAAGGGGCCGTAGGTGACCTCTGCCTCCACGTCACCATGGATGCGGACCTTCTGCCCGACCTCGAACGTCTCCGTCACTTGCCCTCCCCCTTGGTGTCCGCGATAACGACGACGTGCTCCGCGCTGACCTTCTGGACCGCGAGTGTCTTACGCGCGATGAACCCCGAGTCGCGGCCCGTCGGGCGAACCTTCAGCATCGGGACGACGCGGCCCGTGGAGCGGTCGGACATCGTCTCCAGGACGACGGCCTCCGAGTTGCGGACCCGGTTCCCCTGGCGGCTGGGGTAGGCGATCACGACCCCGGGGCGGATTTCGGCGCCTGTGAAGTCGGTCAGTTTTGCCTTAGCCATGTCTCTCCTCCGTGAATGATTCGTGTGCTGTCAGCCACTTGAAGGCTGCGTAGGCCTGCTGAGGGACGACGCCCCCACCCAGTCGCTCCAGTTGCTGGGATTCCGTCAGTCCGGGCACATCCGTGACCCACCCGTCAGGAAGGCCCATCAGCCATTCCGAATAGCGGGGGGAGGCTCTCCACTCCGTCCCCCTCTTCCGGGGTGACGTGGGGTACGGCGCGGGACGCCCTAGGATCCGCTCCCAACGCCGGATTCCGGGGCCGTAGTCAGTCCCGTCCTCGCTGACCCACCATGCAGCCGGACTGTGAGCGACGGGATCATCAGATCTCCGCTCGAACCGCGCTGGTTCGGACCGCCTTTGGGACCATCCGTAGCCCGCGGCGTCGGCACGCAGGGCGACGAGGAACCACCTGTCGCGATGGTGTGGCGCGCCGACGTTGGATGCTCGAAGAGTCGTCCATCGAAGGCGGTACCCGAGGCGGGCAAGGTCCGCAACGACTCGCGGGCCGCCTCGCCGGAGCACCGATCGGACGTTCTCCAGGAAGATGACTCGCGGTCGTAGTACGCCAATAGCTTCCGCGACGTTGTGCCAGATCCCGGAACGCTCATCGTCCAGCCCCCTCCTGTGCCCGGCTTCACTGATTCCCTGACATGGCCAGCCGGCGGTTATGGTGTCGACCAGACCGACGAGTTTCGACCAGTCGTAGGCGGTGATATCGCCGATGTTCGGCGCATCGGGGTACCTGATTGCGAGCACCTTCGACGCTGACGGGTCGACCTCCGCAACGTGAGTCACGCGGTCGCCCGTCAACGCCTCCACCGCCATTCCGATCCCGCCATAGCCCGCGCAAAGCTCAAGAATCGGCAACGTCCGCACCCTTCGTGGCTGCCTCCTGCAACTGCTCCTGGAGGAAGCGGAAGGCCTCGAACGCTTGCTGAGGGCAGACGCCGTTACCGATACGGCCGATCTGCTCCTCACGTGTGAGCCCAGGAACGTCGGTGACCCACCCGTCCGGGAGGCCCATCATCCATTCCGCGAACTTCGGGGCGAGCTTCAGCCCGCCCCGCGGCCCGCGCATGAGCGGTACGGGTGCCTGGCGTCCCATGAAGACTTCCCACCGGTACACGCACTTGGCGAACTCACCCCACCACTCAGCGGGAGTGTGCGGGCCGTCATCCGCCACGTCGTCGGGGTCGACGTTAAGGAGGAACACAACCTCGTCCTCCAGCGTCGGACCGTGACCGCCGGCCTTGCGTTTGTCCGGGTGCTGCGCGCTGCCGTTCGATGCCAGGTTCGCCGTCGGCGTCTTGAACAGCTTCTCCGCCTTCTCCCGCGGGAAGAGGCGGGCCAGAGCCGTGACGAGGTCGTCACCGCCGGATCCGTCTCGATCCTTCTTCGCGAAGTCGGGGCCGCGTCGCGCGTCCGCCTCAGTTACCGTCGGAAGGTGTCGCGACGCAGAACCAGCGGTCGCGATGGTGCGGAGCCCCGATGTCGGAAGCTCTGATAGACGTCCACGCCGCGTCATACCCGATCTCGTGAAGCGATGTGAGGACCGCGTCGAGCCCCCGATTTCGGAGTGCTCCCACGTTCTCCAGGTAGACGTGTCGCGGTCGAAGAACCCGTATGCCTTCGGCGATGTTGAACCAGATGCCGGAGCGCTCACCCTTGATTCCCTCCCGTCGACCGGCGTTGGAAATGTCCTGGCAGGGGAAGCCCGCCGTGATCGTGTCGATGTCCTCGTCGAGCAGCGCGCCCCAGTTCTGGTAACGCACGTCGCCGATGTTCGGGGCGTCGGGGAATCGGTGCGCCATGACCTTGCAGGCGGCGCCGTGGACTTCCGCAACGACTGTGACCTTGTCGCCCGTCAGGGCTTCAACCGCGATTCCGAGTCCGCCGTAACCGGCGCAGAGTTCCAGAATCGGCATGGGGCATCTCTCTCCTCAGTGTGCGTAGAATCGTGAGAGACGCCCGCTCCCAGTGCCGGAATCATTGGGAGCGGGCGTATTGCGGTGTGTGTCGCGTGGGTGCCTTACGCAGCGTCGGCCAGGTCCGCGGCTTCCGCGTAGGCCCCGAGGATCTTGATCACCGGCTTGTTGTAGCTGACCGTCTGACCGGCGCGCGGCCCCTTCTTCGGGACGTAGGTCACGTTCTCGATGGTCAGCGAGGCACGGACCGGAACGCCATCGACGCCGTTCTCCTCGTCGCCGGCGTTGCCGTACTTGTCCAGGTCGGCGAACAGCGGGCCGAGTGCTTCGACGAGCTTCCACGAGCCGCTGTTGAAGCGGAACTTGCCCAGGTCGGGGGCGTCGGCGAGCCGGAACGTGACGTCGACGCTGGGCTTCGGGCCGCGCATCTGCGTCGCCCTCAGCTTGCGCTCCGCCACCAGCGACGGGCAGCCGCAGGTCTGGCCCTTGTCCTCGTCCGGGGAGAGGTAGGTGAAGCCGTCGCAGTGGTGCGTCAGGCCGGCGCCGGGAACGAACTGCTTGAACGAGGCGTCGACACCGTCCGGCTCGATGATGATGTGCGCGGTCTTGGCGGAGGTGAGGATCTGGAGGTTGTCCTCCTTGTCCGTCTCCCACTCCTCGACCTCACCGCCGAACAGTTCCGCGATCTTCGCGGCAACGGTGGGGTCACCGGTCGTGACGCGCCACTCATTCAGCGACTCCGGCGTCTCCGTGCGGCCGGACTTGACGAGGCGCCCGGAGCGGAAGCGGCCGACGATGTCGTCGGAGAAGGACGGGCGCTCCTTCGGAGCGGCGTCGGGGTCGGCGTCCCAGATGTTGCGGAGGTTGTTAGCCATGTGTGAGTGCCTTTCGCGGAGGGCGTGTACGTGTCGGTGTGCGGCCGGTGCGCCCGGCCTTACACCTTGGTTATGGGGGAACGGCGGCCGGATGTGACGCTGGAGTTCGAGGTCCGTGAGTCGTCTTACGGAGCCTCGCCCAGCTTCGCGCGCAGACGGCGGATTTCTGAGTCGCGCAGTGCCAGCGCCTCCATGCCGAAGTTGGCTTCGTCCGCGGCACGCCGGCGGGCGGAGAGCCAGGCCAGGCGGTAGCGGTTCAGGTGGGAGCTTCGCTCAGCGACGCCTACGACGAGTTCGCGGATTACGGCCTCGTCCTTGCGACGCCAAGTCTTCAGAGACTCGATCGTCCGCTGCTGGAAACGCCACGCGCCCATGGCACGGGAGGCTCGACGTCGGGCGGACTGCCATGCCGCCTTATACCGGTCCCTGTCGGCCACAACTACGCACGAAGCCTCGGTGTGGTCGACGAGCCTGGAAAGCTCCTCTTGAAGCTCCTCCACAGCCTTCTCCGCCGTCTCCTCGCGGTCGATGGCGGAGTTCGCGCGGTTGTGCTCGTAACGCAGGCGGTCCTTCAGCCGCTCCACCTCCGCCTGAGCCTCCGCCACGTCGGCATGCATACCGGTGCACACACCGTCGACGTCCGCGCCGATCTCGTCCTCCAGCTCGACGATGCGCTCCGCCATCTCGCGCGCACCCCAGCCTTGGCAGTACGTCTCGATGCGGTCGTCCCTCAGCCGTCCCGGGTCGCAGTAGTCGCAGTGACACGGACCCTCGTCGTAGTCGGGTGTCAAGCACTGCTCAGCCACGCGCCAACCTCCACAGGTCTCGGTCCGTCGATGACACACGCTTCATGTTCAACAGCCACCACAGATCTCCCGGCGTCACATCCCCCGGAATGCGGCCATCGGGGAACAGGTCGACACCCGACCGCCGGTACACCTCGTCGACGAGCTGAGAACAGATCATGTGCCCTGTCGACGCCACGTAGTTCCGCACCCAACGCGGGCGGATCTTGTAGTGCGCGAGCGCGATGGAGGCGTAGTCGAGGAAGCTGTACGGCGTCCCGACGAGTTCCCGCGCCTCGTAGCAGATCTGCATTCGCTGCTCGTCGGTTACCGGGATCTTCCCCGTCGACCAGATGACCGGCTCTGCCGCGTCCTCCAGGGGAATCAGCTCCGCCCCTCCGGGCATGGCCTGAACAACGTAGCCGCCCCCTGCGTACACGTAGGCGTGCTGGACGGGAGCGCCGTCTCCTATGAGGCGCTGGCCGGCGCGGATGAAGGCGCCCGTGAGTCCGTGGACGCGGGTCAGGGCGAAGTCGCCGGGCAGGGGCGTCACCATGAGTCACCATCCTTTGCACTGGGATCCCACAGTCGACAGCCGTCCTCCTGCACGACTTCGGCCAGACAGAGGGCAAGAGTCGTCACGTCTGTGGCGTCAACGCGGGTCGACAGTTGGACGCGCCCCAGGGCAGTCGTCAGGTGCTCGGCGGCGCACTCCTCCGCCCGGTCGTGGTAGCGCGTCCCGGGTCGGTACGAGACGAGGGGGACGCGGCTCGACCCCAGCCCGTTCACGCCGGCATACGACAGCTCCGTCCCGATGGTGGCGCCGATGTCCTTCGTCGTGATGTCCACGCGGTGCATGAACGGTCCGACTGCGAACACCAGGTACGTCGCCGGGCGAATGAGTTGGGCAGTCACAGCGCCTCCACCTTGACAGTCACGCGGTACTCCCGCGGATTGGTCGGGAACGGGTCGCACTCCTCGACGCGCACGTGCACGTGATCGTCGTCAGCGGTGACGAGGCGGAAGCGGAGTTGGGGCCCCTCGTCGGGCACGCTGTAGCCGTTGATCCACGCGGCGAGTGTCCCGACAGCCTCCGCCCTCACTGCTTCGGTTCGTGCGTCGCGCACTTCGCCTCCTCCTGTGCCAGCCACTTGCGGTAGTGCTTCAGTGCGTCCTCCGGCGACTCCCAGCCGCGGGCCTCCCCGCCGGCCTCCAGCTCCGCTATGCGCTGCCGATAGGTGGCGATACGCTCCCGGCGTCGCTGTACCTGCCTCTCCGCATCCGTCGGGTGGCTGCTCTCCGGTAGGGCGTCCACGATGACGAGCCGGTCCGCCCCGACGTGGACGCGCTCCTTCGAATCGCTCCAGCCGCCTCCGTATGCACGCCGGACAATGCGCACCCACACCCGCCCCGAAGGAGTGAAGCCGTCGATGACGCCCTCCACGAGCGCGATGGAGCGGCCCACTGGGGCGCCGTAGACGCACGACGCCCCTTCCACGATCTCGACGCCGCGCGCGTCGGTCTTCACGTCGCTCACTTCCGCCCACCCTTCGGATCGTGGTCTCCGATGTACGCCGTGGTGGCCAGGTACGCCGCACGCCGTGCGTCGGCCTCCTGCCACCCCTTGAACGCCCGAGCGCACGCCGCGACGATGGACTCCTCCGCCGACTCCTCCGGCCTTTCGAACACCCACGTGTCGGCCACGAGCCGCGAGCGGAAGCGCCGCTGTTCGCGGATCTCCACCTTCAAAGCGCGGATGTTCGTCGAGCGCACCCGGTAGAACCACCCCTCCGGCAGCTCCGGGGCGCCAGCGGCTACGAGTTGGGCCATGCTCATTGGGTACCTCCGTGGCAGATGGGGCACCGCACGGCGTACGCCCCACAGTCGCACTCTCCGGTGTTCACGCGTCTCCCTCCAGCCACTTCGCGACCTGAAGCACGTCGTAGACGGACGGCTTCTCCTCGCCCCACTCCAGGCCCGCCACGAGGGCGTGAGCGGACTGGAAGACGGTCGCCCGGTCCATAACGTCAGTGACTCGCGGAAGCTCGTCACAGGCATCGTCCTGTGGCTCTCCGGCGGTGACGGGCCGGAAGGGACCCCACTTCTCTTCCGCGATCTCACGGGGCCAGGACTCCGCCTGTGTGACGGGGTTCCCGCCCATGACGACGATTCGGACCGTGCCGCTCGTCGAGTCTTCCCAGGTGTCGCCGGATCGATCGATGTACTTCACTGGCTCTCCTCCGTCTTGATCCGTGCCGCGCGGTAGGCGTCGGCCTCGTCGGGCTTGTTGGCGAGCAGCCAGCGGTAAGTGCGGAGCCCTAGCGCCGTCCATCCGGCGCGCGCTTCGCTCAGGGTGATTCCGCCAGCGGAGCACCGACGACGGAACGGCTCCGGTGTCCGGTGCTGATACATCTTCGGGTCGTCACCACCGCGCACGCTGAGGCCCGTGTAGCCCTTGCAGCGCGGGCACGTTCCTCCTCGGGAATGCATCAGGGCACCTCCGGGTCAATCTCGTCGGCCGCCATGTTGCAGTCGCCCATGTGATCGTCGGTGTAGTCGCGGAGCCGGTCGGAGTTGCGGATCTTCTCCGCCAGGACGTGTGCGTGGCGGTCGAGGAAGTTGCGGGCATACGCCTTCGCCTTCGACTGATCGCCGCAAATGCGGTACTCCATCGACCACAGCTCCTCGAAGAGTTCGGCCTCCTCGTCGACCGGCTCCATGCAGTCGCCGGGGCAGAAGTCGAACATGTTGTGGACTCCGGGCGGGCATTCAGGCATGGGGCACCTCCGGGTCGATGAGGTCAGCAACCTCGTAGGGGTGCCGGTCGAAGTAGCGGACCACCTCCGCCAACTCGTGCGCATGCTCCTTCAGAGCCTCGTCGACGAGCCGTTCCGCCTCCGCACGGTGCGCGTCCATGCGGCCGTTGCGGGTGCGGGCGAGGAGGTTGGTCAGGGTGGTGGTGAGGGTTTCGCGGGCACTGGCCGGCGTCGTCGCCCCTCTCGGCTCGTTCACGAAGACGCCTCCGGCTCGATGAGGGACGCCCCGAACCTGAGACAGGCACGCCAGGCCATGACTCGGGACGTGTCGGCTTCCGTGCGGAGCTGGCGCGCATTCCGGCGCGACGTCTCCCGCTGCACTTCCTCCAGCGCGCGGCTGCACAGCTCCAGCCACTCGTCAGACCCGTTGGCGTTGACGATCTCTGCCCAGGCGCTCATGCTGCCTCCCACTCAACCGTCGTGTGCGCGTCCAGCTCCTCGTACAGCGCGTCAAGGTCGTCCTGGTTCATGACGACCGTGGCGACCGTCTCCCCCTTCGCGTTGCGGACGTGGAGGTCGTACTCCAGGCCCCGCGGGGTGACGTTGACCGACGAGCCGTCGGCCGTGTGGATGGTGGTTCCGCCGTTGATCATGTGGCTCTCCTCTCGTGTGCTCCTACGCCGAAAGCCCCCGGCGCCGAAGCAACCGGGGGCGGGGGTGTTGCGTGTGTGACTTGTGCTACTCGGTGAGCGGGTTGTAGGGGAGTTCGATCCCCTCCCACGCCATCGGCGTGTTGTCGGCATGGAGTTGGTTCAAATCCAGAGCAGGAAGGGCGCACCCGTCGCCCACGTCCAAGTAGAACCCGTCGTCCGCAGCCGCCTTGATGGCTGCCTCAATCGCGCGGGCGTGCTCTTCGAGGGTCACGCCTCGTCCTCCTTCAGGCGGTTCAGGAACGCAGCCGCCAGTTCGGCCGTCTCGCGCTTGACGTACCGGGTCACGCCCCACGCCTGGCGGGCACCGTTGCGGCGCATGAGGTGGTACTCGCCGTGCTCATCGCGGACGACGTACTCAGCCCGCTCATTCCGCTCACGCCGCTCGCGCTCCAGGGCTGCGGCGTACTCCTCGTCCGTCATCTCTCCTCCTAGTGCGGGCCGGGGCACTGGGACCGGTGGCATCCGTGGGTCCAGCACCAATCGGGGCTGCGCATGTCGTCTTCGGTGGCACGCAGAGAGCGGACCTCCGTGAGTCGTCTCACGCAGCCGCCTCCCACTTGCCGGCGTCGTTGTTGTCCAGCGTGACCTTGTAGACGTTGCGAGTCTGCGAGTGGAAGACGCAGATGCCTTCGGGGTTCATGAAGCCGGGAGCTGCCTTGCTGCCGAAGTGCTTCAGTGCCTCCAGCTCGTGGCAGATCGCGGTCTCAGAAAACGTCCCGGAGTACAGCACCGGCACGGGACCGACGGTCACGGGAACGCCGTTGAACTCGCCCACGTGCTCGTGGATGTCGACGTATCGCTCCGTGTTGAAAAGCGAGAACGACCGTCCCGGCACCTCGTACCCGCGCTGGATACCACTCCCCCACCACTCGCCGAAGTGCAGCCCCTCACCGAGGATCCGGACGAGGTCCGCGGCGTTGTCGTACACCCAGCCGGCGAAGCCGTAGTTGTCGGTCGTCTTGCCGGGGGTGATGATGCGGCGCCGGGACTGGGCGGTGACCACGTAGCGGGTACCGTCGACCACGGGCGATGTCCAGTGTCCGTCCCAGACCCTGATCTCTCCGGGCTCGTCGTGTGGGACGGCCGTGATGTGAATCGCGCTGTTCGTACCGTCGATCTTCTCCGTCACGACGATGTCCCGGAAGAGACGCTTCGTCTTCGGCCACTCGGTGAACTCGTGCACGTTCTCTCCTCCATGCATGCGAAGCGGGGCGCCCGATGTGGACGCCCCGCGTGCGTGGCTTGCGCTACCTGCGGAACTTCTTCGACGTCACGGCGACGAGGTCGACCCCCAGCACGAACAGGAGCGCCGTTCCGTACCCGACGGCCGCAACGGGGGCGATGACGCTGTGAACGGCGCCCAGGACTAGCATCAGAATCCACGCGTGGAGCGGCAGGAGAGCGAGGTTCGCCATCAGCGCCGTCACGGAGTCGACGAACTTCTCCTTACGCTCCTCCTCGCGTCGCTCCTGCTGGAGCTGTGCCGGCGTCTTCGGGATCTCGACCTTGATCATTAGCTCTCCTCACCCATCAGGAAGCGCGCGAAGCGCTCCGCCGCCTGAACCTTGTCCGCCAACTTCACGCCGTCCTGGTAGCCGCGCCCGTTCGTGGCCATGGCCTCGACGTGCTCCCGGGCGAGCTTCAGGGCGTCAGCGCGGGACATGCCACCGGAGTCCGCCAGTACGGCCGATTCGGGTCCCAGAAGGCCCATCACCTCGTCCTTCAAACTGTCGATCAACCGTGTGACATAAATGGTGTCCATCAGGTCGCGGTACTTGTCGACCTCGTCCAGCCCGCGCAGAAAGGCGCGATGGATTTCGGACCGGCTCACTCGCTCTCCCCCTTCAGTCGTGCGATCTCGCGCGCCTGGCTGACGATGACGGCCTTCAGCTCCGCCACCCGCTTGACGTTCAGCGGATCGTCGTCGTCGAGCTTCCACGTGTGCTCTTCGGCCGTCGTGGTGTGCCAGATGACCGGCCTCAGCCGAGCTTTTCGACGCTCGTCCTCCTGCGCCTTCAGCCGCTCCGCCTCGCGCTGCCAGCGGTCCCGGTCGCTCTTCACCTGCTCCGCAGCGGCAACCACCCGCACCATGTTCTCCGGGTCCCAGATGAACCGCCCGGGGCCGACGTCGTTCAGGACGACGCCCAGTACCGTCGCGACGTCAGCAACGACCTGGCGGGCATGGCCTCCGGACTCGTTCTCTGCGTACAGAGCCGTTTCCGCGGCCCGCTCCAGACGGTCGATGATGTCCCGTATATCGGGAGCGCGGTACTTCGCACGCTCTGCGCTGAACTCGCGGAACAGCGTCGCAAGTACGTCGATCCTTGACCCGCTCACGCCGCCCTCCGCTGCGTACCCGTGACCAGCTCCCCGCCGCTCGCAATCGGCCGGCCGACGACCTTCTTCTTCACCGCCGACTCCCACTCAAAGGTGTGCCGGAGGCTCAGGAAGTGCGCGAAGATCTCCTCGTCGCACTTCACCGGGACGAGCTGCCAGCCCTCCGGGCGGACATGGAGAACTGCGCCTCCCTGCATCTCCGGGACGTCGACCGACTCTCCGGTGTCCGCGAGGATGATGCGGTTCGCGTAGCGGTAGGCGGAGAGCTGGAGGGCCACGGAGTCGTAGACCCGCGCGCTCGTCTTCCAGTCGAGGAGGACGATCTCTCCCTCCACCTCCGCGATGGCGTCGAAGGAGCCCGCGTAGCGGTGCTCGTCGCTCCAGACCGTCTCCTCCAGGTAGAGGAAGCGCGGCTTGATCTCGGCAAGGAACTCGCGGAACCACCTGACGTGCGGCTTCACGTCCATGTGGACGTGGCGGTCGTGAACGACCTCCCCGCGCGCCAGACGCTCGAAGTAGTCGTGAGCGGCCGACCCGAGATCGCTCGCAGCCTTCGACTTCCGTCGATGCGCGTTCTTCAGGTAGTCGACGGCGCCGGCGGGGTCGCGCTTGACGAGTTCGCTGACGACGTCCCAGTTGTTGACGGCCGCCTCCGCGGACTCCTTCGCTGCCCAGAACGTCAGGAAGTCCTTCGGCAACATGCTGCCGACGCTCGTGACGCCAGGGACCTTGATGTCCCCGTCATCCGGATCGATGTAGAAGCGGGATTGCCCGCGCTTGATCGTGCTCACTCCGGCCACGTGGCCCCCAGTGTCGTCGTTCTGTGCTGACACCTTGGTTATGGGGGAACGGCGGCCGGATGTGACGCGAGCCGTCGAAGAATCTCCGCGTCCTCCTCGTCCGGCCAGACTGCGCCAAAACGCCAAACTAACCCCTGTTTTCAGTTCCCTCTAACACGTGTTAAGGGGAGTTAGAAAATAGGGGTTAGTTTGACCAGTTGGGCCAGGTTGAGGACGAGGCGGCAGGCGACGTAGAGGCGCCGCTATGCCTCTGAGCTGGCGTTTTCCATGTGCGCACGGATTTCCCGCGCCCGCTCCTCGATGGCCGCCAGGTGGGCCGCCAGTTTGGCACGCTGGCCGTCGGTCATGTCGCGGTCGATCGTGCTGAGGTTGAGCTGGCCCAGCAGGTTGACCGCGACCTCCGCGAGCCGGATCTGATCGGCGGTGGCCTTGATCTCGCTGCCCACGGCTGACCGCTGCACGACCTCCGCCTTGACGACGCCCTTGACCGCCTTCTTGGCAGAGGACTTCTTGACGGCCTTCTGCGCCGGTACCCTCTCCGCATCGGCGAGCGTCGTCGTCGCCTTCACGATCGCGGCACGCGTGGCCCTTACGTCCTGCTGCCGCTCCAGCGGTGACTCAGGGAGGAGTCCAGTGCGCTTCAGCTCTCGCGGCGTCAGGTACCGGCGCAACTCGTTGCCGACGTGGTACCGCACGCTGGCTTGGATCGTTCCCTGGCTGTCCGGCGGCAGGTTGGCCGCGCGGTACATGTCGGCAACGATCTGTCGGTACTCGTGGGTCTGCCCCTTCCAGTCCCCGAGTTGCTTCCTCAAGGCGACGATGACGACCGCGATGTTGCGCAGCATGATCGTCGACGCGTCCTGAATGCGGTTGTACTCACGGGCGTACGCAGCCCCGCGAGCCGTCAAGGATGCCTGGTCCTCGTTCTCCAGGTCATCGACTTCGAGACGCGGTAGGTCGCCGACGCTGTTCCACGTCAGACCACTCCCCGCCGCTTTGGACGTCCGTCGCGCGACTTCCTTGGATCCCATATCGCCCTTTCGAAAAGCACACGCGGCTGGTAAGGGGAGGCTACCGTAAGGCACTCGCCTTTGACAGACCTTACCCCACGGTAGCCACGGTCGATCAACCCTCTGTGAAGACATGGCCGCACACGTCGCACCGGATGGGGCCTTGTGCCGCGACGGTACGGGAGATCCGGAAACTCCTCGGCGGCGCGCACATGCACCGCAGCGTCAGCCGGTCTACGCGGCCGGCTGAGGGCGTGGGTAGCTCCAGGTGAGGTAGCAGTAAAGGGATGGCGTTCCCGAGCGCCGTGATGCTCTCTGCATGGCGCTGTCGAGCCTGGTTGCTGAGACTCGGGTCGACGTATCCGCGTACCTGGTCCCGGCCTCTGTCAGCGGGCCACTCCAGGCCCACCTCCTCCGCGGCCGTGAGGAACGCTCCGTTGTGGTAGACACCGCGCCTGGTGACGTCCTTTACGCCTCGTCGCCAGTTCAGCAGATGCGCTGCGTCGTGCAGCACCATCTCCACGACTGACTCCGGGCCGCTCTGGAGGACGTCGGCAGTCACGACGAGTCCAGAGACTGAGTCGTCCCCTCCTGTCTGCGTCCATCGATCGGGGCCATGGTCCGCGCGCCTGGACGTCGGCGACACGGCGGGAGTGATAGGTGGTAGGTCCGGTACATCGTCACGTAGCCGAGTCCATAGATCGTCCAGTGATTGCAGTAGCGGGCCGGGTGAGGTCGGCATGCGCGGAGTATAGAGGTTAGGTGTACCTCAGTAGGGTCATCCGTGAGTCGTTTTACGGAGTCATGAAACGAAAAAAGCCCCGCCCTCCCTGATGGGAAGACGGGGCTGAGGTCTAGACCTAGTTTCGAGCTTCACGCTATGCAGGCGTCACCTTGCGCCGAGTGCTCTCGCCGACGAGGACCGGCAGCACGACGGCCGCCACTCCGCCGATCATCTGCGCCGTGTGCTCCTGCGCCAGACCAGGCGCGTAGACAGCGAAGAGCATGACGACGGACGTGAGTGCCGCTCGTAGCCGTACGGGCTCCTGAGCGGCGAACGCCTGAAGCTGCGCCTTGGCCCGCAGGGCGACGATCTGGAGGTACGTGAGGAGTGGGTTCATGAGTGCCTTTCGTCGTTAGAACTTCATGGCCATCCGGGCGGACTCCAGGGCGTGAATCTCCGTCCAGACGACTTCGATCCGCGCGTATAGGTCGTAGAGGCTGCCGTCGTTCTGCACGAGGTAGTGAGCCGCCTCCGGCCCCAGCCGCTCCGACTCGTGGTCGAGCTGCGGGACGCCGGGGCGGTCGATGTGGATCAGGCGGAAGCCAGCGCGCTTCAGGGCGTCGACCTCGTTGGGGTAGCGGACGTCAGTGACGACGACCGGCGTCCCGGCGTCGTTGGCCTGGATTGCCTGCGCCAGAACGGGGCGAATCCAGATGTCCGGGTCGACGGCGCGCATGGCGGCGCCGAGTTCCTGGAGGATGCGGCGGACCTCCGGGTAGTCGTCCTTCGCCCGCTCCCAACTATTCGGCCCTGCCACCTTGTCCGCCAGCCGCCGCGGGAAGGTCGGCCAGGCGTCGACACTGATCCACGGGTTGACCTTCCACGCCGCTTCCTTCAGCGCGTCCGCGAAAGCCACGCGCCGATAGCCCCGCTCGTCGACGAACCACTTCCCTGCTGTGTCCTTGCCGACCCGCGCGCGGCCGATGATGCCGATGTTCATTCGTCCCTCTCCCTCCGTGTGCTGACACGTAGGTAGTGGGGGAATCGAGGGACGTTGTGACGCGGGGGCTACGCAGTTGTTCCGTCGGTGATCAGGCCCAGCGTCGCCAGCTTGGTCAGGAGGTCGGCCAGCGCCGCCCCACCGGCACGCGACCCCGTCACGGTCTGCTTCGCTACCGGCGTCGCTCCGTGGAAACCCAGCTGGTTCGCGGCACCGTCAAGGACGTGCACCGCCGCGGAATCCGCCGTTGCGGAGAACTGCCACTTCCCGATGGCGTGGGCAAGCTGGACACCAGCCTCCAGCCGGAGGTACGAGCGCTGTGTGCCGTCGAACGCGGGACCCGAGAAGACATTCACCATGAGATCCGAACCGGTGGCCTCCAGGTCCAGCCGGGACCCCAGAGGGCGGAAACGGTAACCCTTGCTGGTGCCCATGACAGCGAAGTTGGCGCCGCTCACCGTGACCACTCCGGTGAACGTGGCGCCGGCCAGCGACGCGAGCCCTGCCACGGCGCTGGCGAGTTCCGCCTCCGTGACCTCTCCCGGCGGTCCCTGTGGCCCTTCCGGTCCCGGTGGGCCTGCGGGTCCAGGAGGCCCCTGCACAACGGTGTAGTCGCCAAGTGCCGGGTCCGTCGGCGCGATGTCCGCCAGGTCGACGACCGGGGAGGCAGAAGGAAGGCTCAGGTGGAACGTCCGGCCGTTCGTGTTCCGTAGCCTCTCGACGACGGTGTACGTCCAGGATGACGGATCCCCGCCGACTGCATCCGTCGCGATCAGGTTGACGGCGAACGCCCCGGTGGCGTCCAGTTCCACCGTTGCGGCCCCGGCGCTGATGATGTCGGCGTCAGGGAACGTCAGGTGGGCCGGGGGCTCGAATGTCAGGGTGCCCGATAGCGGGCTGCCGTCAGGCCGGATGTATCGCCCGGAGAGCGTCACGGACGCAACGTTGATCGGTAGCTCTGGCATCTACGCTTCTCCTCGGGGAGTCTGGCGGCCGATGAGCAGGTGCTCCGCATCGTGGCCGGCCTGCCACTCACGGATGCGCGTGACGTCCTCCCGGACGTCGTCGATGTCGTCTCGTACGTCGTTGATGCGGGCGTCGAGCCGGGACCCGAGAGCCGTGACGGCTTCCGTCATGGCCTCTCGGGTGGCCGCTCCGTCCGCCTCCACCGCGCCACGCGTGCGGCGCAGGAGGAGGGGGCCGACGACGGCCGTCAGTGTCGACGCCATGACGACGCCCAGGGCGCCGATAATGGCGATCAGAAGTTCCACGGGCTCACGCCTTGACCTTGAAGCCGCGCTTGGCGCCCAGCTTCTCCAGGGACGCCTTGCCGGGGATGCCGTCGGCCGCGGAACCTGTGTAGCCGCATCGCTGCTGCCACTTGCGGTAGGCCGCGACCGTCGACGAGCCGAAGGAGCCGTCAGAGGCGTAGGCCGCAGGGAGCAGGCCCTCCGCCTTCAGCGCCCCTTCCACGATCCGCACGTCCGCGGGGTGCGTGGTTCCGCCCTGCTTCAGGCCCGGGTCGCGTCGAGCAGCGGCGATCAGGTTAGAGAGGTCGACGGTGGGGACCACAGGCTTTGCCGGCGTCGACGGCTTAGGAGTCGGCGCGGGAGCTGCCTCCTTCGGAGCCGCCGCGAAGATCGCCGGCTTCGAGATCGCTCCCGGGTCCCAGTGATCGTTACCGGGAACCTGGCTGTGGCCGTAGTGCCCGCCTCGCGTCGCCCACACGGTGCGCGAGCGGCTGACGTCAGGGTCGGCGTACCGATCTGCGAGCGCTCCCGCGGGCCAGACGTCGGGGACACCCCACGAGCGGATGGCGCGCATGAGGGCCTTGAAGTTCGGCCCTGGCTTCCAGTACTCCGTGAACGGGCGCGCTGCCTTCGCCAGGACTTCGATCTGTATGCAGACCTTGCCCGTCCTGTTCGTCCTCGTCAGCCCGTCGTTCCGCAGGGCGCGGGCGCTCTGGCTGAGTGGCCCGTACTGCCCCAGCCGGTCAGTGCTCGGGTCGTAGAGGATGTGTGGCTCCGCGCCGACACGAATGAGGTAGTCGCCGACGTTCTTGAAGAAGGTGTCGCCGTGCCCGCTCTCCGTCGTGTGCCAGACGACCCGCGGCGGAGCCCCAGGCGTGTCCATCGCACCGCCGATCGAGCCGTCGCCCAGCCGCTCCGCTTCCTTGATCCAAATCTCACCCATGCGATCCCCTCCAGGGCATCAAAAAAGCCCCGGCGCTGCGGGGCGTGAATGTCGTGCGGTGTGCGTCAGTCGCCGGCGGGGCTGAACATGATCCCGTCGAGCGCGAGCCATCCGGGGTCGGACGAGGTGCCGACTCCTCCGCCGTTCTCGACGGTGTACTGAAGTACTCCGGTGGGCGTCACTTCAACGCGAGCCGAGTAACGCGTAACTCCGTTGACGGTGATCCGCTTCGCTGGCACCTGGAAATACCGGAACGCTGCGGGGGCCTTCGCCTCCGGAATCGTCGCGAATTCGATGAGATCCCCGTTGTCTTCAAGCGGGCCGCCGTTGGTCCGTCGGATTCGGCCTCGCAGCTCGATTCCTCCGCCCGCCTTTTCCCGCCACCCAGGCGATCCTGAGTGCGCCGTGTAGCCGGTCTTGAACGTCAACGGCTTCCACGGTCCGTCGGACAACAGAAGCCAACTGCCGTCAGCCTGTCGCCCTTCCCACCGATCTTCGGCTATCAGATAGGTGATCATTCCCGGAACGGCCTTTGTCGAACCGAACAACGCCCCGGCGCGCTGGTGCGCGTTGGCGAAACGCATGACGGTCAGCGGAACAACGCCGTTTACGAGAGTGGAAGTGGCCGTCTCGATATCGGGCGCGTCACCCAGTACCGGGTACTGCACTCCCTGGTTGTAGGCATCACTTCTTGGCATTCTTCGGGCCTCTCCTGCTGAATACAGCTACGGGTTTATGCAAGGGCGCCATCGACAACCCAATTTCCGTCGGGGTTTCTCGACACCTTCACGACGTCGTTGACGGCGGGTGCGGAATAGGACTTCAGCCGGCGGACCTGAGTCATAGGTCCGCGAGGCGTCGAGATGTTGAGCGTCCCGTCGCCGTTCACGGCCGTCACGGTGGCCAGCCCCCAGGAGGCCGACCGCTGAGCCACGGTCTCGACGACAAGGCGCTGAACTGCGTCAACGAGCTGTCTGGACAGCCTCACTCCGCCTCCTCCTTCCCGCCCCGCAGGGTCAAGGAGAAGTCGCCGTCTGCCGTCAGTGGGATCGACAGGGATTGCACGATGTGCCGTTCCTTTCGGCCCGGATGAGTCAGACGGATGATGTCGTTACCTTCCAGCGCGGGATTCGGAAGGGTGTCGATAGCGACTTGCACACTGGGAGCCGTGGCGTCGAATAATGCGTAATCGGCGGCGGATTGGCAGGCACCGACCGTCGCCCATAGAGCGGACGAAATGAATTTGGTGACCTTACCGAATGGGCCGCCCCACCTCGTCGGACTGGACGGGTTTTCGTCGCGCGCCACGGCACTAACCGGTGCCGCACCGGATGAAGTGTTTTCTCCCGACGCCACAACAGCGTTGTAAACGCCCGTTCGTGGCAGAGAACGCGACGAGGAGACGAGCGTTCCCCCCTCACCGTCGGAAACTTCCCATGCAACAGCACCGTTTACGAGGTCGGGCAGATCGGTAATGACGAAGCGATTCTGAGCGTCGACATAGATATCGGCGTTCATCGCTCTGGCGATCTGGACAACGGCGTCCCATCGGTCCGCGCCGGCGTCCCACGTGGCAACGGCGCAGGCTGGGTTACGGCTATTCGCGGTCAGGTTCACAATCACCGCGTTAGGCAGCGTCTGGCGGATGAGCAGTTCGATAGCGTCGACGCATCCGCCGTATCCGCGGGTGCTCGTCGGCACCTGGAATTTGTCGTCGATGATCGCCGATTCCATCGTCGTCCCCGTGACGGTGACCGGGCCTAGATGGACGTCGCCGTTTGTCTGGTCAATGCGGAAGGTGCCGAGAGGAACCCATTCCTCCGTGCCGTTCGAGTAGCGAATTCCCCGCTGGGCCACGAGCTGTTGTCCGTAGGGGGCGAGGAGCGCCGACTCCGACCAAGGAATGTGTTTCGGGTCGGGGATCGTCAGCGAGATCGATCGCCGCGTCTTGCTCCCGCGGTCGACAGTGACGGATCCGTCCGAGAAGGGGACGCCGCTCATCACGAGCTGCCCGCCGTAGTAGGCGTCGACCCTGGCCACCATCGTGTGGGAGGTGGTCAGGGTCTGCCGGAACGTCCAGCTGATGGGGTACACCAGTGCCTCACGCTCCCGTGTAGATGTCGAGCCAGGTCGAGGCGTCGGACAGGACGTCGGCCCACGTGTCTCCCGCATCCCTGACCGTCTGCCAGGTGCGGTCAGCGCTGCCGGTGACGCCGCCGATCGGACGGTCGACCTCCGTCAGAGGCAAGGTCCACGTGCGGTCGTGGAACTCCGCGTACTCGACAACGGGCGCGCTGCTGACGTCGCCGACCTGGACGTACATGTCCTCCTCGCCCCACCCGGGGGGCCATTGGAGGAGGAGCGTGCTGCCTGCGTCGAGCACCCACCACAGCGCTCGCCGGTCCGCGTCCGTCTCCGTGACGATGGTGAGGTCTCCGGTTCGTCCTCCGCGCACGTCGGAGATGACGACGGGGAGGCGTCGGCCCCGAACCTGCGTCACGCCCTGGCGGGCCGCGCGCTGCCATGTCGGCATGGGGGTGGCCACGGTGACCTTGACGGATCGCTGCGGGAGCCCCGGGTCCTTCAG
Organism: Streptomyces sp. NPDC052687; assembly: GCF_040678395.1. NCBI lineage: Bacteria > Bacillati > Actinomycetota > Actinomycetes > Kitasatosporales > Streptomycetaceae > Streptomyces > Streptomyces sp. NPDC052687. The sequence goes on from NZ_JBFATR010000016.1 coordinate 47,062, forward strand.
CCAGACGGACGTTTCCTCGGCTTCGAGCGTGACAGGGTCTGACGTGTAGCTGAGCTTCAGCACGCCTGCCGTGTCGTAGAGAGCCGCCCGCCACTGCACCGGAGTTCCTAGCGGCGCCTCGTAATCCGCCGCTACCGCGACGTCACTACCGATGGGCTGGCCGATCAGGTCGCCGGCGTAGCCGCGAACCGGAGCCGTCGCCCTGCCCGCGATGATGCGGAGCAGCGACCACTTATACGTGGGTCCGCCCGTCGTCAGTCCGCGGACGGTGAGCGCGACCCCTCCGCCGCCTGCGGGGTCCGCCTTGACCGTGAGGCCGCCCTCAGCGAACTCGACACGGTCGAGGTACCACACCTCACCGGCTGGAGCGTCGGGGACGATGACACTGACCCGTGCGGTTACGGCACCGTCGGGCGCTAGGTCGCCCATGCGTCCGACGAGCCAGGAGCCGGGGTTCCCGCCCCACGATTGCCACCGTGTGCGGATCGCTTCGCCGGCGGCGTTCAGCCACTCAATGCGGGTCTGATAGATGCGACTGGCGGGCTTGTAGACGCACGGGCCGAACTGGTAGCCGAGACTCGCGGTCACCTTGCCTGTCGGCACTGTCGCCGTGGCGACAAGGTCCCCGCCGGAGGCCACCAGCTTCAAGGCGTATGCGCCGCCTAGGACTTGCTCCGTGGTCTGCGTCCCCGTCCCGCCCGTCACTGTCCAGCCTGACGCATCCTGCTCGATGTCGCTGGTGTTGTACGGCAGGAGGTTGCCCGGCACCATGAGGGCGCTCGTCGGCATCAGGACCGCGCGGTCGTAGGCCCACCCCTGGCTGGCGGCCGTGGCCGTCGGAGCAAGGACCACACGTGCCGTCGCTGCGCCGGGAGGTGCCACTCCAGCAACGACGCACCGTGTCCACTGACCCGTAGGGAGCGTGCGGCTCGCGGAGGCAGCGCTGATCGTCGTCCCGGCCCCGTCGAGCCACACGAGCCGGATCTCCTGCGCCAGGCCGGCGGTTCCCGGGGTGACCTGTGCGTAGGCGGTGTACTCGGTGCCCGGCGTCACGGGCGTCGCCTGGACCGTCTGTACCTGCCCCTGCCCCGCGGCGCTGGAGGTGTAGAGGAGGGACTGATACCACCCGGAGGCGCTGGTGGAGATCCCGAGCGTGCCGCCAGTGGCGGACCACCCGGAGGTGTCGATCTCCATCGATTCGGTGTTGAAGGGCAGCAGGTTGGCGACGACGCGGGACGCCGACGTCAGCCCTAGGAAGTGCCGGTCAGAGAACCAAGTCTGATTGCTCGCGGTTGGCGTCACCCGCATGACGATGGACGCTGTCGCCGCATTCGCCGGCGCCGTACCGATCGCTGCTACCTGCCGCCACGTCACCGTTGCAGGCGTGACCACCGGACCCGTCGACGAGCTGATCAGCGTCCCGCCAGACGTGTACCACCGGATTTCCATCCGAGTCTGCACCCCGGCTGCCGCCGGCCACAGACTGGCACACGCCCAGTATTCCGCGTTGGGAGTCACGGCTACTCGGGTAGCGAGCCCGATGTGTGTCTCCTGCCCTGCCGTCGGGGAGACGAATTGCAGGCAGTGAGTTCCCAGAGTCCCGCCGCCCGCACGCGTCAGGCCGGAGGAGTTCTGGAGACCCGTCCACGCGGAGGCGTCAGTCTCGACGCTCTCCGCGTTCTCGGGCAGCAGGTTTCCTGCGATGGCCACCGTCTATCACCCTCCGCCCGGGGCGGGATAGGTGGGTCCGTCGATGATCGGGCTACCGTCCTCCGACGGGGGCGTTGTTGGCGGGGGCTCCGGTGTCGGGACAACGATCTCCGGTTCGTAGTCGGTGATCGGAGGAACAATCTCCGGCTCGTCAGGCATTAAGGCCACCTTCCGTTGTTGAGTGCGGTAGCGGCGTCGGAGTCGTAGACGTCGATCTCCGTACGCACGATGTCGGTCAGCTCCCGGTCGCCGACGAAGACCCGGACGTCCGCCTGAAGCGTGGCCGCCCCGCCGCTCTTCGCGGCGCGGATGTCGGACCACTGGCCGTCAGTGAAGACGGGCTCCGGGCGCCCCGTGCCGTTCGCTACGAGGTTCAGACCGGGCTCCAGGTAGCCGCCGTCGTCGTACCAATGCGGGCTGCGGCTGAGCCACTTCTGATACGCAGCGGCCGGCGACCCGTAGTCGGGGCGGTTCTTGATGTACGACAGGCCCCATCGGATCTGCGTGGCCGGGTTCGTCCGCCAGTCGGGGCCCGCGGACGCCATCTTCGACGCCGGGAGTGACTGCGGGATGCCGTAGGCGCCGGACGACGGGTTCTCCGCGTTCCAGCGCCATCCGCTCTCGCCCTCCCACAGCTTTTCGAGCGGCGGGAACTGACTCGGCCCCCAGCCGAACTGACCCAAGATCGACTTCGCGTAGGCCTTCGCGGACGCCGGACTCTTCGCCCCCAGCGGCCCCCCACCCATCATGTACGGCATGGGGTCCACGGCACGGCCGTTGACCCGCGCCTCCAGGTGGAGGTGTGGTCCGGTGACGTTGCCCGTCGCGCCCACACGGCCGATCGTCTGCCCGCGGGCCACGTGCTGGCCTGCGTCGACGAGGATCTTCGACAGGTGGGCGTAGAGGGAGGCGAGGCCGCCCCCGTGGCCGATTAGGACGTGATTACCGTATGGCCCCGTCGTCCCCGTCCTCGTCACGGATCCGTCCGCCACAGCGTGCACCGGAGTGCCCGCGGGTGCGGGGAAGTCCAGGCCCGTGTGGTGCCCGGAGGCCCACATCGAGCCGGCCACGCCGAAGCGAGTGCCGAACGGCGCGTCGACGGGCTTCTGCCAGAGGCCGAAGTCACCGCCGGCGAACATGGAGGAGGCCGCATTGACGATCTTGTCCTTCAGACCCGTCGCCATCTTCCCGGGGAAGCGGCCGATGACCCTGCCCCACTCCGCCGCGCTTCGAACTCCGTCAGAGACTCGGCCAAGGATTGGCCGCATAAGGCCGTCCCAGACCTTCGACGGATTCGTCAGAATGTCGGCGCCGGTCTTCACCCAGTCGATGCCCTTACCGACGACGTCAGAGACCGTGTCCTTCGTCCAGTCCCACGCATCCGTGATGCCGCCGAGAATGCCGCCGGATTCGAGGAGCTGAGTTCCGGCCTGGCGGTGCAGGGAGAGTGCTCGGCTCCTGTACTTGGGATCCGTCGGAATGACGTACTCGGGATAGCGCGGATTGCCCTCACCGACGATCGCCGTCGGCTTGTTGGTCTTCATGGGCTTGGCGACAGACCAGCCGTCGCCGACGGTACCGCCCTGCGCGAGGAGCTTAGGAGCGTCGGGCAGCTTACCCAGTCCGACGAAACTTGCTACGCGATCCCAGACGGCCTTGATCCCGTTGGTGTAGACCCACTTGATTACGAAGTTAACGGGACCCTTTGTGATCTTTTTTATCTGGTCCCAGGCTTCGCCGATGGCGTCCTTCGCGTCCTCAAATGCGTCGCCGACGAGGCCCACAGCCTCCTTGATCGCCTTGAAGGCTGGCTTCAGACCCTTGTCGTAGAGCCAATCCGTCTTATCGGAAATCCAGTTGAATGCAGGCTTTACACCCTTGTCGTAGAGCCAGACGAACTTGTCGCCGACCCACTTCACTCCGTCCCAGATGAATCCGAGCGTCGGCGCAAGGGCTACGTTCCAAAGCCAGCCAGCCTTTTTGGCTATCCAGTCGGCAGACGGTTTGATGGCGTGGTCGTAGAGCCAGACGAACTTGTCGCCGACCCATTTGATGGCGTCCCAGACAGTCCGGAAGAACGGCGCAAGGATGTAGTCCCAGGCCCACGTGACCAACCCGGTAATGAGATCCCACGTCGGCTTGAAGCAGTCCTCCCACAGCCACATCACGATAAGTCCGACGCCCTGTATGGCCAGCCACAATGGGGTGATGACTACCGTCAGAATGATCGCGACGGCGTACCTCATGGCTAGCTCGATGCCCTTCCAGGCAGGCACTATTGCTTCCTGCCAGAGCCACGTGAACTTGTCGCCCGTCCAGCGAATAGCGTCGCGTATACCGTCGAACGCGGGCTTGATGACCTTCTGCCAGGCCCACTCCGAGGCCCCCTGGATTCCCTCCCAGGTCCCAATGACGATCTCGCGGAACCAGTCGTAGTGGTCCCACGCGTATTTGACCGCTAGAGCGAGTCCGATGAGAGCCATGACGATACGGCCGATAGGGCTCAGCGCCATCGCAAGATTCCAGAGCCGCGTAGCGATCCACAGGCCGTATATGAGCTGGATAGCTCCGGGTGCGTGCTCCGCTACATAGCTGATGGCATCCGCAACATACCCGACGAGTTCTAGGATTACCGTGGAAAACGGCTCCAGCGCTACAGCAAGGTCGTAGATCGCCTGACCGATATCCGAGAATGCCTCTGACACAACCGGCGTTCGCTCAGTCACGTAGTCGAGGAAGTTCTCGAACTCGGGGGATCCGCGAAGCCCGGTTCCCCAGTCGGCGAACCGACCGGTGATCTTCTGCATTCGCCCGGATATGGAATCCATGTGAGGGAAGAAGGCGTCCAGGACGCCTGCCATGCCCTTGAAGACGTTGCCGAAAGCCACGCCCATTCCGACAATGGCCGGCTTCGCGCTCTCCGCAATGCCCTTCTTGAAGCGCTGCCAGAACGGCCGCTTCATGTCCGCGCTCGCACGATCCATGAGTTCGCCGACGGCGTCCGCAGAGTTCTGCACCAGCGGCGTAAGGCCCGGAAGCGAGTTCTTCGCGCCGTCCACTGCTCGCGTGAAGAGCGGGAGGACGTCAGGCTGAAGTTCCTTCGACCACTCCTTGAAGGCGGCCGTCAGCCCCTTCGGGCCTGCGATGGACTCGTAAAGGTCGCGTTGCTCCGGCGTTAGTTTCGCGAGTGCTTCACGATACTCGTCGGTTTTCGTCTTGGCCTTTGCCGTGGTGTCGATCGAGGAGAGCCGGGCGGACTCGACGCCCCGCTCCGCTGTGGCGATGGACTCCGCCGCTTGCGTCTGGGTGACGGCCGCGTTCTCGACAGCGTCGGCTAGGTTGCGCTGTGCGTCGGCGACGGACTGAGCCGCCTCGACCTGAGTGCGCGCTGCGTCCTTCTGTGCGTCGGTCAGCGCCTCGGCCTGGTCACGCACGTTCCGCTGTGCATCGGCGACGGCCTCAGTGGCGCGCTTGACGTTCTCGTTGCCGTTGACGCCGGCCGCATGCGCAGCCTTCGCCTCTTCCTGGAGGCGCTTGTATTCGGTTGCCTGGTCCTTCTGGCTCTGGAGGGCCTGGTCATAGGCAAGCTGTGCTCGCTCGCGCTGAAGGTCCGTAGCCGTCGGGTCCGCGAGGGTCTGTTGCAGCTCCTCGTAGGCCTCCTGGACGCGGAGCGCGGCCTCCCGCTCGTCGAGGGCTCCGGAGGCAAGCCGGCTCTCCAGATCCTCCAGTTGCTGCGCAGCGTCCCGGCGTGCCTGCGTGAGGGCTTCCTCCGCCTGGAGTGACTGGCGCTTGGCGTCGGCAAGTGACTGCTCTGCGTCCTCGACACGCTCCGCGGCCTGCTCGCGCTGCTCCATGGCACGGGCCGCAGCCTGGCCAAGAGCACGCTCCGCGTCCTCGACCTGGCGGTTGGCCTGAGCGATGGAGCGGGCGGCGTTGCGGTGCGCAGACGAGAGGGCCTGCTGAGCGCCGGCCATCTGGAGGGCGCTCTGAGCGGCACGGACGGTGGCGGCAGCGCTGTTGTCCGTCGCCCGCGCCGCCTCCTTCTCCGCAGCGCTCTTGGCCTGGATGACGGAGGTAACGCCCTTGATCGCCGGAATGGCAGCCAGGGCCAGTGCGCCGACGCCGGCGGCAGCAACGAACGCCGCAGAGGCAATGGCGCCGATACCGGCGGCAGCGATGGGGATAACTGGGAGGACTGCAACGGCACCCAGGGACACAGACAGCTGGAAAAGCGCTGCCTGGGCCTGTGCCGTGTTGGCGTGGACGCGAATCCGGACGTCGTCGCGGTCCAAGTCATTGACCTGATGCTGTACAGCAGCGAGCCGAGCCTCCGCGGCTGCTGCGTCGGCCCGAACATCCACGGTCGGGGTGCGCCCGCGAAGCCGGTCGATCATCAAGTTCAGATTCGTGATCGCGACCCGGGCACGGCCTGTGTCGACGTCCACCTGTGCACGCTGCGCGGAGAGAAGGCGAAGCTTCGCTTGAATTTCGTTGATCTGCGCCAGCGCGTCCTCAGCACTGATGTCAATGCCGACCTTCAGATCCCGCATGGCAGTTAGACGAGCGCGCAGAGAAGCGATCTCTCGTTGGGCCGGGGATGTGTCCGCGTCGATATTGATGTTGGGGAGACTTGCCTCCGCCTCCCGAACAGCCGCACGAATCCTGGCGCCGAGAGCGCCGTCAGTCTCGATACGGATGCGCGTAGGGTCCGCAGTAGCGGCGTCGATCTCCTCGCGGAAGGCAGCGAGAGCCGCCCGCGCAGCAGCCGTATCAACGCGCACTGCTACGTTCGGATGTGCGGCACCCAGTCGACGGAGTTCCGCCTCCAGCTCCTCGACGTGTGCGCGGGCGGTAGCCGCGTCAACGTCGATACCGATGCGCTTGGCGGACAGCTGCTCCAGCTTCGCCCGGATGCGGGCAAGTTCCGCGTCAACGCCCGTGTCACTCAGCTTGACGTCGAGCTTGGGCATGGAGCGGAATGCCTGCTCCAGCTTGCCGCGCAGGGACCGCGCAAAGGCGCCACCAGCGTTGTTACCCTGCCGGGTGGCGGCGACACGAGCAGCCTGCCCACCCTGGTTGATGGCGTCGGGAATGGCAACGGTGATGTTGCGGGAGATCGCGTCTCCCATCTTGCGGCCGGCTTCCTCCCCCACCTTGTCCGCGATGGGCAGGACGATTGCCTTCAACTGTTGGTGGAAGTTGGGGGCGATCGGGACGACGTCGACCGCTGCCGTCCCGACAATGTCCAGGTTGGCGGCCATGCGCTACGCCTCCTTCGGCTGGTTCCTCAGCCGCGGATCAAGGGCGCGGCGCTGCTCGACTGTGAGTGCTCTGCGCGACTTCTGCGCGCTCTTCGGCGGGATGCCGGGGCGTGGTGTCGGGGTGAACTCCCCAGGCTTGCCGCCGTTGACGGCGATGAGTGCCAGACGCACGAGGCGCACCTCGTCCTTCACGGCCGCTAGCAGCGTCTCTGTGCCGCTCCACGGCGCCAGGTCGGGCCGTCCCTCCCCCGCCTTCTCCAACTCCTCCGGCGGGATGCTGTTCCGGATCGCCGTCTTCGTCGCCGACTCCGGCGGCAGATGCTCGATGAGCACTCGCAACCGCCGGATCGACAAGCGTCCTCGGTAGACGTCGAGGAGGTCTACGCCCTGGTAGAAGCGGAGGAGGTCTGCCTCTAGCGCTTCCGCGTGCTCCGCGAGGATCGCGGCTGTGCGGAGCGCTTTCCCACCGGCTCGCCGGCGGACTCCGTCGCCTCAGCGGTGAAGGTGTTGATCTCGTCGAAGGTCGCGTCCGCCTCGATGAAGGCGTCCACGTCGTCCGGGTGGAGGGCCCCCTCCGCCCAGGTGTCGTAGTCGCCCAGGCGCAGCGCTCGCAGATACGACGGCCGCCACTGGCCGATGGTCTTCACGCGAAGCGGCTTGTCTCCGAGGTTCGCGGTGACGTAGCCCTCCGTCGCCTCGATCTCTTGGGCCTTCGCGGGGGTGGTGGTCTCAGACATGCGCGGGTCTCCTTCTGCCGGGCGTCGACGCCTGGCGCTGATCGGTGTGGTGCTGCGCGGGTCGTTGTGGAACTGGAGCGGGACCCCGGACCCGCGCAGATACGGGGCCCCGCTAGTCATTTATGGAGCGGCAGGGAAGAAGCCGGAAACGTCGACGTCGCCGTAGTCGATGCTCCGCGTCACGGCCGCCGCACTGGCGCCCTTGTAGAAGCGGAAGGTCATCTGAACTGGCATGACGTCCTCGGTCTGAGGCTGCTCGTCGCCCCGCTCCACAACCTTGCCGTTCGGCATGTAGAGCCGAATTCGCTTGTCACCGTCGATGGTGTCGGCGAGGAAGGCGTATCGAAGGTCGTTTGGCTTGTCCGGGAACGCGTAGCTTGCGATACCGTCGGTCGGCTGGAGAGCCGTCACCGGGACGTTGTCGTACAGCGCCCGGACGAGAGGGTTCAGACCCTCCAGGAAGGTGACCTGAAGCGACTTCGTCGACCGGGTCATCAGGGTTCGGATCGGCTCCAGAGAGCCGGCAGCGTTGACGTCCTGGCTCTCCTCCTCGACCTTGAAAAGACCGCCTTCGGTCGTCACCCACCCGAGGCACTGCCAGGCGGCAGCGGGATCGGCGAACCCGGTCGGGCTGGCCGTGTTCACGGCCGCCATGTGGATCAGCCAGTCGGTGGCGCCAAAAGTCAAGTCGGCATTGCGGGTATCCGCCATGAGCCCTCCAGGGCATGCGAGAGACCCGCGCGACGGCGGGTCGAATGATCAGGGGTTACGCGGCCCGGAAGGACACGGTGTACGCGGCGCCGCGACGGTGAATCGCCTCGTTCGCCCACGGCCGCCGGGACGGGCCGGAGTCGCAGCGGACACCGCGGATGACAGCGCCGTTCACAGCTCCGCGGAGGGCGATCAGGGCGTCACGGAGGTCGTTGGCCAGGGAGCGTGCCTCATCGGCCGTGGCGGCGAAGACGTCGGCATACACCCGTGGGTGACCGCTGAACTGGCCGTCTGCCCCACCCCCACGCTCTATACGGATGTAAGGGAGCTTCGCCTCCAGGTCCGCCGGCGTAGAGGCTCCGGCTCGAACTCCGGTCACCGCCTCCGCCCACGGGTTGAGGACCGCTTCAATGTCAGGCACCGTGGGCCGCCTTCACTGCGTCCATGGCCCGCTGAAGCACCGCGTACCGCGGGACTCGTCCGTCACCGTGCTCCACGCGCCAGGCGTGCGGAGCGGTGTTGATCAAGCGCGCTCCGGCGCGCATCTTTGGCTTGCCGCGGAATGGGACGTTCTTGTAGATCGGGACAACGTCGAAGGAGCGCGCATAGAGGCCCGGGTGCCGGTCCTCCTCCGGGTCTCCCACTGGCGATGTCGCCTCCGCCACGGTCTTCATCTCGACAGCCGCGTCCCTGCACTTGCGCTGGATCCCGGGCTTGGTGAAGAGGTTGCCGATGCCGGTGTACCGGCCGGTGTACTTACTGCGAAACGTCGCCATCAGCCGGTCACCTCCTTCAAAGCGGCCTCGACGTGGGCGAGGGATGTAGCGGGGAGCACGTTCGGCCGTCCTACTACCTGCCAGCGTTCGCCGTTGGTCCGGACGATCACGTCAGCGGGGCGGACGTCGGTACCGAGAGGGGCGAAGAGGACCCGACGCGTCTCGACGATCGCCGACGCGTCGTGCGTCTCCGTCGAGCTGCCTACCGTCACGCCGTAAGGCGGCATGATGGCGCAGTAGTCGACGGAGGTCCGCACGGGTGGCCCGGGGATCTCGGATCCCGTGGAGTCGCGGACAGGCGGCCCCGGGCGCTCGATCTCGATCGTCTCGTTGAAGAGCTGCGCGAAGAGACTCACAGCGCCCTCCAGACCCTCGTGGGCTGGCAGGCGTCCTCCGGCGCGATGTCCAGCGACGAGGCACCGGACGCCATGCCGACGGACCGGCGAAGGCGCCGGCGTTCGTCGTCGGACAGCATCACGCCAGTTTCGGAGTCTGCGTATGTCTGGAGCATGCCGCCCGCCTGCTCCGACCGAAGTCCGCCGGGGTTAGTCAGGATGCGAGCCGCCACGGCGAGAGCGACGCTCTTTACGCCCCGCTGGGGCGGATTCGCCAACCGGTCCCCGACCTCACCAAGGAAGGCGTCCTCCGTGAGGTCGTGGGCGAGCGTGCACTCATCATCGGTCAGCGGACGCCTAAGCAATGTGCGCAGCTCAGTCGCGCTGAACAGTGCCACTTCCGGCCGCCTTCCGTCGAGGCGCGGCGCGCTTTGCGGGCGCTGGCTTGGCGGGCTCCTCCGTGAGACGACTTACGGAGGGAGGCTCCGTCCACGCCTTCGGATTCGTGATCAGTTCCGCAGCCCACGTCGGGACATCATCCGCGGGGCCGAACACGTGGGCCGCGCCCTTGTCGTCCGTCACGTGGACGTAGCCGTTAAGGGTTGCCATGCGTAAGTGACTCGCGTTCTGGGTCAGGCGTTCAGGACGTCAGCGACGAAGGTCAGGTCCGGGGCGCCGACCACCGGGAGGACGATCGACGTCGCGCGGGTCCACACGGTCTGTGGGTCCTCCGACTTGTAGCCGCCGACAGCCACGCCGGCAGCGTCGCCCTGGAGACCGTAGCGGGGGTCGTTCGCCTCGACGGGAACGCCCCACAGGGTCTTACCCAGCGCGTCCCCCTGCGCAGGCAGGAACGCAATCTTGTCCTCCGGCGTCACCCGGGTCGCGGTGCCGTCGACGGAGACCTTGGCGTCGTAGATCGTGACCGGCGGGATGTCGAAGTCGCCAAGGATGTTGTTCAGGTCGTCGCGCGTCAGGACGGTCGGGGCCGTCGAGGCGCCACGGTAGGCGAGTTCGCGGATCTGCTTGTTCCGTCGCAGGAAGTTGTACGCCTTGCGGGACATCAGCGTGACCGCCGGAAGGTCGCCGTTCGTGTCGTTGTAGACGTCGAGCCACGACATGAAGTAGTCGTAAGCGAGGCTGTTCTCCGTGTCGTTCCAGGCGATTGCCGCCGTGACGGAGTGGCCGGCCTTACGCCCGAAGTCGACGGAGGCCGACACCCGGTTCTCGTTGATCGTCACGGAGCCGTTGAAGATCGCGTCACCGCGAGCGAGTTCCACACGAGCCGCGATGGCGTTGACGAGCTTGATGGAGTCGGCCTCCATCGCGTCGCGAATCTCCGCGGCCTGCGTGTCGACGTTCCGCATGCGGATCTGCTCGTACTCACCGACGGGCATCTTCCGTGAGATGGGCGGCAGTTCGCCGCTCACACGCGCGGCACCCGCACGGGTACCGATGTCCGACTCAGCATCGTACGCGCGGTACACGGCCGCCTCGACGAGGCCACCGCCACCCCGGTTGAACCGGTAGGTCAGGTCGTTGATGGTGTCGTTGGGAAGCCAACGGTTGAGCGAGAACTGATTCTCTTCGCGGTCCCGGAGCGCGGCGCGGGCGTAACCCGTCAGCTCCGCGGGAGTCGCGTACTCAGTGAAGAGCTGCATGCTCTACCTCTCAGACGAAGATGATGCGGCCGGCGACGTCCGCCTTGCCGTTGGCGTCGACAGCACCGAGCGGGAGCTTCGCCTCGCGGATGAAGCAGTGAAGGAGCATCGAGCCCACAACCTTCGTCGACGCGACGCCGCGCGCGTTGACGTCCTGCGCGGTGAAGAGGAAGCCCACGAGGGTCTGACGGCCGTCGGTCGCGGCGTCGTCGTAAGGCCCGTAGAGGCTGGTCGCGGTGACCTTGCCGAGGGGGATGCCGCTCTTGATGTAGCCGTCCGGGTAGTGAGTGCCGGCGGTGAACTTGGAGACGTCGAGCGTCACAGAGACAGGGGCGTCGGTACCGTGCTGGGACCCCAGCCAGTTCCGCTTGTCCTGCGTGAAGCTCTCAGTCTTGAGGCTGAGGTCCATACGGATCCCTCCGTGTTAGGTGGTTATTTGCCGTGCTTCTGCGCGTAGCGCTCAGCTCCTGCGCTCACGGACTTGGTCGCGCCGACGTCCGATCCGCGAGCGCCGCCAGAGCGCGGGGGCGGCGTGGCGCCGCCGGTAACGGCGGGCGCACCGAACAGCGCCTTCAGGGCGTCGGCGTCAGCCTCCAGCTCCTCCTTCGTGGAGCCCTGGAGCCGGGAGGCCTGCGCGGGAGTCAGGCCCTTGTCGAAGGCGATCTCCAACAGGAGTGCCTTACGCGTTGCGGCCTCCGCTTCGGCCTTCGCCGTCGCAGCCGCAGCCTCAGCAGCCGCCTTCTCCGCCTGAACGCGCTCCGCCTCGGACATCTCCGCGGCCTTGCGCTGGTTCAGCTCCGCCTCAGCTGCACGCAGACGCTCCAGCTCCGCAGCGTCGGGGGCGGAGTTCGCCCGCTGCTCGTGCTTGCGAGCGTGGTGCCTCCAGTAGGCCACCTGATGCTCCGCCGACATATCGGCGACGGGAGTCGCGTCGGGGTAGCCGTGTTCGTTGACCTTTGGAGCGCCACCACCCCCGCCACCGCCGGCTCCCGGGTCGTCCTCGAAGAGGTTCCAGGGCTGCGCGGAGAACGTAAGGAGCGCGGCGTTACGGCGTGCGAAAGTGCGTCGAGGCATGCTGAAGTACCCCTGTCGGGTGTCGTCGGCCCATGTCGGGCGTCAGGTCGGAAGGTTGATGTCGTCAGGGCCGGTGAACCGCTGCCCTGCGAAACCGAGCACGGGACCAATCTCTCCGTGCTCGTGGGAGACGATGATCTTGCGGTAGTCGACCGCTCGGCCTCCACGGTCAAAGGTGCCCAGCGCCTCTTCCACGAGGTCATGGATCCGCTCTAGGCGCTCCTCGTCGATGATCTGGCCCGGGTCGTAGTCGGCTGTGACGGTCTTGACGAGGCAGTCACATCCGGGGTGGATCGGCGCCAGGTCACGCTTGTGGTAGCGCTGGGTGGAGGCGATCATGCACAGCGCACAGTCGTACTCTCCTTGCAGCTCACGGACGGTGTACGTGAAGCGGGGCATGTCGGCCGACACCTCGCGCACCGTGTGCGTGCGGGCGAGTTGCAAGTCAGTCTTGACGAGGGTTTCAAGGCGGTGTGCGCCCCGGTTGACTGCCTCGTCGAGAGACACATCGTCAGCTAGTGCCGCGCGGAGTTCCTTGAAGGGGCGCTCATAGACGTCCGCCGGATCCACGCCGCGGAGGGAGCGGCCCGTCACGGCGTCGAGGTCGACGGACACGCGATGTGTCTCGTCGGCCTCCCCTCGGTAGAGCTGTTCCAGGTAGGACGCTGTGAGCGTCGCTATCTGCCGCTCGCCGGCGAGAATGATGGGGAGCGCCTGGCGCTGGAATCGGCGCACGTCCGCGTCACGCCAGGAACCGAGCCCCAGGAAGGACCAACTAGTCCGTCCCAGGACGCTCGCCCACACGCTGCGGACCGCGGAGCCGTAACGGAGGTCAAGCCGCGATAGCGCCATCGTCCTCTTCCTCGCGTCCGATCACGGGGCGTTGATCGCGTCGTGCGCGCGCCTCGTCCAGCGATGTCGGGACTGGGGCCGCCGCATCGGTCGCCGTCTGCGCGTTTAGGGCGTCTGCCGCGCGGTCGATCTCCATGCGAGCGATCTGCGCCGGGGTGTAGCCCATGTCCTCCATGCGCTGACGCCACGGGACGCCGGCGGTCGACTTCTTCACAGCAGCGTCGGCAAGCTCCGCGATGCTGCGAGACTCCGGGTCACGCCATAGGGTCTCCGCGGTGTACGCCGTGGCCTTCGCCTCGTCGCCCAGGACGCGGAACGCCAACCTCATGGTCTGCTCCCACGACTCGCCGAAGCTGCGCTGGCGGTCCCTGACCTTGCTGATAAGGCCTGTCTCTGCGGCCTTCAGGGCGTCACCGGAGACGTTGACGACGGCCCCGATCAGGTAGTGCGGCGGAGTGCGGGAGATGGCTGCCAGATCCTGAACAGCAGCCTGAACAGCCGCAACGTACGGCTTCAGGTCCGTGGCCGCGAACTCGCCGAACTTGACGTCGGGATCGTCCGTTGTCCACAAGCGCCTGATATCGAGCTGGAAGGGTTCAATCGGCTTGCCGGTGACCGGGTCCTCTCCGACCTCTAGGCCCGCGGCCCAGCGCTGACGGAAGGCGCCGTACTTCATCGCGGCCAGGAGGTTGATCAGGCTCAGGTTGATCCGGTTCTGAATGCTCAGAACGTCCTCATGTTCGGCGAAGCCGGTGAGCCGACGGTTCCGGCGGTTGATGAAGGGGACGAGCGGGACCGTGCCCAACTCATTGGGGCGGGAGCCGTCGTCGGAGTCGGGCAGGACGAGCGCATCCCAGCCGCGGAGTTCGGCGGCGTTACCCGCGAACTCAATGAGATCGCTCTCCGATACGAAGTCGAAGATCCGCTCCGGAGTCCAAAGAGTGGCCCGGGTGTGCCCGGTCCAGTCGTCCCTCCAGAGCTTCAGACCCGCGGCGAGCTTCCGCCGGCTCCCCTGCTCGTGCTCCACGGCCACCTGGCGGGGCGTCTCGTGCGTGATGACCGGACGCCCGTCCTCGCCACGCTCGACGAGGGCGAAAGCTCGTCGCTGGGAGAGAGCGCCATAGTGAATGAGGTCTGCATCCGCGTCGAGGCTGTTCTCCTGCCAAACGCGGTTCGCCTCGCTGTCGGCCTTGCGGGCGTCTTCGCTGTCGTCGTCCGGGTCGCCGAAGCGGAAGCCGTCGACGTGCATACGCTCTGCGGGGCTGTCGAGGACCAGCGCAGTCCAGTTCGTGCGCGCGTCCTTCATCCACTCGCGGGCCTCCCGCGGGTCGACGCCCAGGACGTGCGGGACCGGCGGCCGGCCTTCGGCGTAGTCCCGGAGGGTGTCGAGTCCCGGGATCCTCTCGCCGCTGGCGTCGGTGTTGTCCTCTCGCTCGTCGAGGAGCTTTTTACCGAGGCGCTGGAGCCACCATCCGGGAGACTCGACTACCGATGCATCGATAGGCACTTATGGACCTCCCTCAGAAGGCGACTAGGCGACCGGACTTCTTCTTACGTTTGGTGATGCCTGCGGCCACGGCGTCGGCGCGGCATTCGTAGGCTAGGACGGCGCCCATGGCGGCGTCGATCTTCTTCGGGGACTTCGGATGTTCCTTGCCGATGCCCATGTGGTTGCGGCCCATCGGCCGGCGCTTCGCGTTCAGCACGTGACGGGTGAGCGTGGCGCCGAGTTTGGACCATTCCGACTCGTCGTCGTCAGCCTTGTCGGTGCCAGCGAAACTCAGTGCCTTATCGTCGACGGCCTCTACGAATCGGTCGAGTGCATGCTCCATGGCTGTGGGTCGGTTGGTCCACCACTCCAACGGTCGCGCCTGCGTGGCGCTGATCTGGAGCTGATCGGCGTATTCCGATGTCCACTTGTCTACGTAGTCCTGCCAGTGCGGTGGGTCGCAGTAGAAACCACAGACCTCGTATCGGTCGAAGGCGCGAGCGACGCAGTTGTCTACCGCCTCGCGGTCGACCTGCCAGCCGTCGCCTTCGGCGCCTTCGGGCTTTTCCCAGACCCCGAGGAGCTGGAGATGACCATCGGACACCCGGCAGGCTGTGAGCGCCGTGGCGTCGTCGCGGATGGACCCGTCGAAGCCGAGAGTGACGAGGTCGCCGGGCTGGAGCTGTTCCGGCCGGCGGCAGATCTCCCACGCGTCGGGCTCCATCCACGCATCGGAGGAGGAGGTCCGGGAGTTGAGGAAGTACCGCTTGCCGTCCGCGGAGTCGTTACGCAGGTCGTAGAAATCGTCGACCAGCGTTTCGAGGTCCATCCACTCCATCGCGTCGCCGTACGCATCGACGAGAGCCGCGCGGAGTTCGTCCTCGTCTTTCAGGTTCTTGCAGACGCCGTAACGGTGGTCGTAGAGGAGTCGCGCGCGACCACGCTTCTTCTTTCCCTCACGAATCGCTTCGGCTTCCTCGTAGGTGCGCTCAGCGACGGAGTCTTGCCCCGGGGCGAACATCGTGGTTGTTTCGAGGTACCACGTCCCGGCGCCCTTCTTCCGCTTGCGGAGGTTACGGGTAACCGTCGCGTACATGCGGCGAAGTTCCGGGGTGTTGTACAAGTGGGTTTCGTCGAAACAGACCCACGTTTCCTTGCCGCCGTCTTTCGAGGAGCTGGAGGCGGTCGACGGTGTGATTTCTCCACCGTCAGGAAGGTTGATCTTTGTCAATCCCGGGTCAACGCCCGGGATTTGCGACAGGGGCGACGCCTCGTCGGTCAGGTTGAAATGGATGGTGTCGAATACGTTTCCGGTCTGGCCTTCCTCCGTCGCCATGATGCGGAGGTAGGGGACGCGCACCGGACGGCCCATCGGCTCACCGGGCTCGTAGACGTACTCGAAGCCCAGCCCCCACGGGTCGCGGTAGACCTCCCCGCCCTCAGCCCAGCCGTCGAAGCGGCAAGGGCCGAAGGCTTCGAAGAGGCCGATGCGGGCGCCTAGGCCCGACTTGTCGCAGCCTTTCGGGCGGGAGAAGAACGCGGAGTCATAGAGCATCTTGCCGGCGTCGTCGACCGCGTAGCAGTCGACCACGAACCCGGTGTACTCGTCACCGTGGCGTACCGGCTCGCCCTGGACGTCGCCAGGACCGTGTACGACCATGAATTCCATCCATGCGACCGCCATCCACCCGAGCGAGCGGGAGCGATCGTGACCGGGGGCGCGCACGGTGACGTGCGGCACGCGGTCTCCTAGCCTGTGAGACGCGCTCTGCGCGAGTTGATGTCCGAGACGTTGTCCGGGCGCTGTGCGGGCGTCTGGCGGGCTCCTGTGGGCTCGTCGACCCTCAGCTTCAAGCGCGCTCGGTCCTCGGGCGTAGCGCCGAACTTGGCGGAGCGCATCCGGACTTCAGACAGGAATTCCCACTTGCCCTTAGTCCACGCTGTGTGGTGCATCAGCGCAGCGTCGAGGAGGAACGCCCAGTCGGTGTCGAGGAAGGTGGCCGCCATCGGCGACGTGCGCCAGGTCTGCCACCAGTTGACGGTCATGGGGTGCCACTCCTCGTCGCCTGGGAGGACGCCCTCTGGCAACTCCGGTCCGCGGAGTGCGCCGTCGTTGACGATGACGGTCTCCGGGTCGGTGGCGTTGCGCCGACGGCGCTTCGATGGATCCTTCGGCGCGGGTCCGCGGCCAGCCATGCGCAACTCCCTTCAGATGCATTGATGATCACTGAGTGCCGGTTGACCGGCATGGACTATGCCCTAGTAGTCAGAATGGGCTATGCCCTCGTAGCCCAAGACGGTGATGGTAGGCCGTACCGGCTATGGCCTACACGGGCCATACCTTGCTAGCCTGAACTAGCCGCATGTTGCGGTCAGTTCGGACTAGCCCCAGGGGGATCGGGGATGACGGATGGGAACCGTTGAATGGGTCGCCGTGGCCTTGGGCGGCGTCTCCGGCTTCGTCGCTGTCGTCGCGTACACGCTTGATCAGGTACCCGCACTCAGTCGCAGGCTGGTAAGCGCAATCAGGTCCGTGCGGGAAGTCCGGACGGAGCTGCGATCAGGTCGGAAATGACAGTCGATACATCCGCGAGAATCGACGGGGCGTTGCCATGCCGGCGCCCCGTCATTGCGATGTACCGGCCGGTCCCATAGATCTCTACCGCCGTGCCGTCGGGGCGTCGGATGCGTCGTCCCTGTCGGACGTCAGCACGGCCCCAGATGTGCAGTCCATCGCCGGACGGGGACACCTCTACGTAGGTGGCGCCCGCGTCGCGGAGGATGGCTGCGGCCCACGGGGCAAGTCGCCCAGTGAGCGGGTTCAAGCAGTGGTCCAGGTCGATGCAGACCACGTCGTCGACGTCGGAGAGGACGAAACCCAGTCCGACGCCCGCCACGGACTCCGCGGCGTTCTTGTAGGTGCTCCAGGTGCGAGGGTCGGTGCTTGACGCGGCCCTGCCGGTCGTCGTCAGCGGCCTCTTGTCGCCGGCCCGACGTACCCACCTGTCGCGGGACGTCAGCTCCAGCGGAATCACCCGCTTCTTCGCCGCACGGTGTGCAGCGACGCGGCACCGGGTGGAGCACGTCCGAGCGTCCGCGCGAGCGGTGATCGGCATGTCGCCTCCGCAGTGCGCGCACAGTCGCTCGGTCTTCATCATGGCTCCATTGTAGATGCGGCGTGTAACACTTACAAGCCTCTGACCTGCGGAGTTCATACCCGTCAGGACAGGCGGCGAGTAACACTTACGGCCTAGGTCGACACTCAGATGCCCCCAGGAAGCCCTGTGCGGCCGTCTCGCGGCCTCTCAGCCGGCGACCCGTAGCCGTTACGTTTTGGATCCCCAGACCCGTACAGACCGCGACGCCCAGCACCTGTACGGTCTTCCAATTTCAAGATCGGGGATCACCCCCCTGGGTGATCATGGTCCGGGGGCTATTCGATCTTGGCTGCGAAGCCGGCGCGCGACGCGCGACGCTCTCCGTCGGCCAACTCGCCGCGGATCTCCAGGCGGCTGGGGACGAGCGTGAGGGTGATCGTCGTGCAGTGTCCGTCTTGACCGACGTCGATCTTCGGCGCCTTCGCGAGTCGACCAACGTCAACGCCATCAACGAGCACTCGCGTCACGCTAACGCCGCTCTCGCCCGTGTCGTCTGCCTCCTCCAGCACCACATGGGCACCGCTCATAGAGACACACCTCCATGATCATGGGCGCGTCCGTAGACTCTGGACATGCCGAACTGGGAACCCGATCAGTGGTTCATGCGCGCTGATGGCAAAGGATTCATCCTGGCCCATCAGAACGAGGGCAGCCTCACGGCCTGGTCCATCATGGAATCCTCACAGGACAACCCCACTGACGTTGTGCTGCATCCTCTCGGGCTCGACGAGGACGAGGCACGTCAAGCATGGGCACAGCTCAGGGAGTGCGCTCTAGCAATGGGGCCGCTGACGGACGACTCCGCTACCTAGTCATCCAACGCAGGATGTGGCGGCTTGGGTCGGTCCATACGCACGCGCGTAAGGGCCGCTGCTTGGCCGCCTTCCTGCGCGCTCTTCCTGGCGTGGCACCACCCGCACAGTGCCCGCAGGTTCGCCATGCTGTGGTCGTCCCCGGGGACTATGTGGTCCACGTCTGTGGCCACTGCTCCACAGAGCCGGCCATCAGAGAAGCGGGCCTGACAGACGCCCTTGTCCCTGCGCAGGACACGGCGCCTGATGAGCGCCCAGTTCTTCGGAAGACGTGATCTGCGCGTGCTCCCTTCCCACACCATTGCGTCTCCTCGTCCCGCGCCTGTGCTTTACGCTGATTGCTCCGTGTGGCCAGGGAGGGCCACTGAGTCATGGGGGGATGCGCTGTGCGCACCTACATTCGCCGCGCCGTAATGCCGGCCGCTGTCCTGTCCGCCGTCCTGTTGACGGGGTGTTCGTCGGAGCCGGACAAGGACCGACCCGCTCCGGCGCTCTCCGCGTCAGTCGATTCGCCCGCGGAGGAGCCTTCACAGGAGCCGCTTGAAACGGCGGCGTCCTCCGCCCCTGCGCCCGTCGTGAAGGTCGGCGAAACGGCGAAGTGGGATGTCGTCGAGACCGACGAGTACGGAGAGAACCCGAAGGTGACGACTCAGATGTCCGTCAGCGTCGAGAGCGCCCGCTACGTGACGCCGGCGGAGGTCGACACGACCAATGAGCCGGAGCACGGTCAGTACGTCGAGCTGAAGCTCACGCTGAAGAACGTCGGCAAGGCACCCGCGGAGATCATGACGTACGGGATGATGCGGTGGGAGGACCAGCAGACAGCCGCGCAGGACGCGACGACGCTTGAAGGCGTCGGTGAGGGTCCGGAGCTGGACACGACCTACAAGCCGGGGCAGTCCGTCACCGGCACGCTCATCCTCGACGTCGCCCGCAAGGGCGGGACCGTCGGCTACTACGGGACCGAAGACCCGAGCGGTGAGCCGGCGTTCGTGGTGGAGCTGCCAGCTAGCTAATCAGGCCCAGGTCGATCAGGCTCGCGGCGTTGCGCTCGTACCACGAGTAGTCAACGTCGTCCGCCCAGTCGCGACGCCAGTCCGCACGCTCCCGAAGCCGCATGACCTTCGCTGTGTGCTTCGGACGGGGTGTGTGCGTCCGTCGGCACCTCGGGGAGCATCCTGTACCTGCGAAGCCTGCGGCGCCCAGCATGTGCGCCATGCACCCTCCTGAACGTCGTCAACCCCGCTCGCGGGAACTCTCCTCCGCGGCGGGGTTGGTCTGCTAGCGTTTTCCTCGTGCTCCCCGCCGTAGCGGGGGTGAACCAGATGCACACGACGACATGTCGTCGACTTCCCCGCCGTAGCGGGGGTGTTCCTGCTGACTGCTTGCAATCGTCCCCGCGCAAGCGGGGTACGAAAGGCCCCGGGGGGTAGACGGGGCCTTTCTCATTTCAGATCCGGACCGGCGTGAGCTTCAGCTCCGCATGGTCGACGTCGATGAGCAGCTTCCCGCCGTACTCGTTGATGTCGAACGGGCCGAAGAGCTGCTTCTGTCCCACTGCCAGTGTCTCCGCCCGCGGAGTGACGGCCAGGCCGTCGACCGTGCGGGAGATCCGGAACGTCACCGTGCGGGGCACCGTCACGCCCGTGTTCTCGACGATCACGCCGGTCTGACCGTCGTTGTCGACGTAGTGGTTGTTGACCGGGTCACCAGTCGTCGCAGTGAGCGTGACGCCGGCGCGAGTCGCCTGAATGACTGGGATGTTTACGCGTGGCATGTGGCCTCCGGATTGTTGAGGGGTCCGGCAGGCCGCGCCGTCTGCTCTGCCTCCGGCGGAGCCCTGTGACCGGTCTGTCCGGTCGCCGGATGAGTCGGGACGGTGCGGGTCGAACGCACGATCTCCCGCTCCCAAAGCGGGTGCCTTACCTCTTGGCCACGTCCCGGCATAGGATGTTTGCGTGGATATCAGCGACGAGGAGTTCGAAGCCCTACTGTCGGCATCCTCCCTCGGCACACCTGAAGCTCAGCGCTTGATTGCTCAGGTGCCTCCGGAGGTGGCCCGGCGCCTCCACGAAGCCGTCAAGGCAAACGCGGCTCGTAGAGCTGCCGAAGCGGAGTAACTTGAGCCCCCGGCGCGACTCGAACGCGCGACTCCCGTCTTACGAGGACGGCGCTCTACCGACTGAGCTACGGAGACCCGTCAGGGTCTTTGATAAGGCAGGACCCGACGTCCCGGAGACTGCCGTTACGCTCATCCCATGGCCAGTGGTGACCACGGAACCAAATACGCGCGCATCGCCGACGACCTGCGCAAGGAGATCGTCGAGGGTCAGCTCGCGGAAGGGGCTGAGGTGCCCGGAGAGAATGCGCTCATGAAGCGCTACGGCGTCGCACGGATGACCGCGCGCCGCGCTCTCTCTGTCCTCCGTGAGCAAGGACTCGTCGACGTCCGGCGCGGGAAGGGAACCTTCGTCCGCGCCCGCCATGAGCCGCGGGCGATGTTGAAGGGATCCGTCGAAGTCCCGCGCGAACTCCTGGAGGAGTTGCGGAAACGTCACGGGCTGGCAGAGGGAGATATCGGCCGCGTCCTCCCGAAGGTGGAGCTGAAGCTCGTCGAGGCCGGTGACGCTGGCACGTGGGCCGTCGAGTACCGGGTACCGCTGGACTGAGAGCCCCCGGCGCGAGTCGAACGCGCGACTTCCCGCTTACAACGCGGGTGCTCCGGCCACTGAGCTACGGGGGCAGAACGGCAGGGGCCGGGCCGATCAGCGCCCGGTGGGAACTCTCTCGCGAGCAGAGAGGCCCTGTCGCCTCGTCCCTGGCCGTGGAATCGAACCACGCTAGCCGTTCCCGGCGCAGGCTTTACAGGCCCGATTGCGTCCCAGCGCTCCAGGGTTGTGCTGCCCGGGTCCCGCCGTCGGACAGCGTGGCTCCCCGCTCTCGCGGATCGTGGCCACCTCTGGGCGCGCGCTGCGCAGTCGCGCACGGGACGCCCCCTGTGGACCCGGGAGGACTCGAACCTCCGACACCCGCATCCGTAGTGCGGTGCTCTGTCCAACTGAGCTACGGGACCTCGTCCGGACCGTTAGGCCCGGGTGTCGGCCGTCGCGCCACGGTGGCAGCACCGAAGCCACGTCCTCTGTCCGCGGCAAGTAGCCCCGTTCCCGGCGCCTCGCGGTACAGCAGTGCCAAGCGATGGATTCGAACCACCGACCTCCGGCGTATGAAACCGGCGCTCTACCGACTGAGCTAGCTAGGCGTGTGACGAGCCGGCGGACCAAACGGACATGCCGCCATCCCCGTTGTTCCGGCTCGTCTGAGGTTACGCCGGGCATCCCGCAGGAGAGCTGACGATAGCCGCGGGGCCGGCGGAAGTTCGGCGTGCTGAGTGCGTCAGAGACTCAGCCGCCCGGCGTCCTCCTCACCGTCGTGAATGGGGCCGGAGTCGAACCGACCTGCGCGGATCATCGGGCACGCGGCCCTACCTTTTCGCCACCATGGTCAAGGGGAATCGAACCCCACACCGTTGCCAGACGGACGCCCGAATCGAACGGGCAAACGCTCGCCACTCCATCCATGCGGGCCGCCTGCGTCTCCGCGCGCACCCTCCCCGTCGTCCGTCCCCTGGACGTCGACGGGAAACCTACTGCGACCGCCGGTCGCTACTGCTTCTGCTCCATGCGGAGCGCCGGATCCGGCCCTCTTGGTCCCCTGGCCGTCGCTTGCCGGTCAGGTACCGCTCAGGTGTCGGCCGAATGGCCTGTTGCCGGTACCGCTGAAGCGCGTGACCCGGGCACCACCCGGCGATGATGCCGGGCTCGGGGCACTGCGGGTCGTTGCATGACGGTCTGATCACGTCGTCCATGAAGCCTCCCAAGTCGCTCGGGACGCTCGCGGTCCCACACATTCGTTATGGGGGAAACCGCAGACGATGTGACGTCGAGGACGGCCGGGCGCTCAACCACGCTGCAACGTGGGAGGAGAAAGCCACGGAGCGCGGGAGCGACGCCGGCCGTCGAGGAGGGGAGCGGGCCGCACGCTACACGCTACGGCCGCCACGTCCTCCCCTCCTACTATGGTTATGGGGTTCGCGTGACGCGCAGATGATCTTGGTAGCGTCCTCCGGCAGGGGGTGCGCAAACTGCCAAACTAACCCCCCTTTTCAGGTCGACCCTTAACACGTTAAGAGGGACTTGAAAACACTAGTTAGTTTGACACTTTGGCTAGAGAAATGACCTAAGTAGCCACTATGCGTGACCTCTTGGCGTCACTCGTGACTCTCTGGAGTTATCCACAGGCGCCCTGTGGATGAGAGGACGCCGCTCGACGTCGGCGAGGAACCCCGCAGGCGGTCGACGAGGACGCGGAGAACCCGGAGGTGCGGCTCCGGGACCCGCGTCACTGTTACCGATCCGTTATGAAGTGGCTAGCCGCGGAGCGCTCGATGCCTCGGCATCTGGCGTCAGTCCTCGTACTGCTCTTGCTCCGCCCACCGGTAGGACAGCCGATCCGGATCGAACCCCTTCGGCCCCCTGCGCCCCGGACCGACGACCAACTCCTCAAAGGCGTCGGCGAGCAGGTCCCGGCGGTCGTCGACCATAGCGCTCTCCCAGTACTCCGCCATTGTCTGCCCGGTAGGCACCATCTCCGTCCGCCTGCCGGTATCCATGCCGGACAACTCCTGTTGCCGTGCCTGGAGTCGCTGGAGCCTGGCAAACGTCGCGGCGTCCGCTGCCGTGGCCAGGTCCGCCAGAGCATCCTTAATCTCTTCCTCAATCATGGCGAGTTCTTCCAGCCCGGAAACGATCGTCTTCTCCTTATACATGGGCATGTGCCCAACGGTGCCTAGATAAAGGCCGACGATGTAATCCTCAATGGGACCCGCGGTAACCGTGACGGGCTTTTCGCACACACCTCCCTGACTCCGGGTGTTGCAGCGATACATGATTTTGGGCGGCCTATCAGGGGCCTTTTCCTTGCCGTCGCGCGTTCGAGCTGCGGCGTGGTGGACGATCAGGTCACCCAAGCAGGAATGACACGTCAGAAGTCCCGAAAGCACCCGGGCGGGGTGTCCTCCGCCTTTCGGTGCTGTTCCGTTCGGGGCGAGCCTGGAGCGCAGCGCCGACACCTGGCTTACCGTGAGAACGGCGGGGAAAGGGGCGAGGATTTCACCCTCCTCGTCGCGCAGCAAACGCCCGTTCTGGGTGACGCGGCCGAGGATGTGATCCCCCGTAAGTACCTTGCGCAGCGTCACCCGGGACCATGCCTTGGCCCGACGAGGAGCCACGCCCTGGTGGTTCAGGCGGCGGACAACGCGAGTCAGCGGGTCCGGTGGCGTCTTCAGCAGAGCTTCAACAGCTTCGCGAATGGCCTGCGCCTCCTCCGGCTCTATCTCCAGCACCCAGCCCGCTCCGTTGGGGTTGGGGACGGCTCGATAGCCGAAGGGCGGGGTCCCTCCGCCCCACCGGCCGGCACGACGGAGGTTGCGTGCCCGGTTGCGTGAGCGCTGACGGATGCGCTCGCGTTCGGCCCGACCCACCTCTGCCTGGATGACGAAGCGGAACCGGAAGGCATCGCCGTGGGCGCTGTCCAGTCCGTTGCAGTCGATCAGCCTCACGGGCGGGTGAGCGAGCTTCCCGGTCGCCGGGTCCTTGCCCTCCACGACGTCCAGGATGGTCGCTGCGACGTTCAGCCCCTCGCGGGTGAGCCGGTCGGTCACGGGGTTGACCAGGACGTCACAGAAGCCCGTGCGGGCGTCGTTCAGCCAGGCTTGGAATTCGTCCCGGTCGCGACGTCCGCCCGACTTACCATCGTCGATGTGGAGGGCTACCTCCTCCAGTCCTTCGCGGGCACAGAGTGCGCGCATGTCTTCCACCATGCCCTCAAGGGACAGGTTCTCAGCGTCGGCAGCAACGGACAGGCGGGCGTACAGACTTGCCCGCTTGCGGTGGGTCGTCATGCGCCTAGCGTACTGGCTATGATGTGTCTTGGGGAGCAGTTCCGACACCCCGGAGTTCCGCGGGATCACCTTCCACGAGGTGCGGGCCCGCTCGATCCTCAACCGGGTGCCCGGGGCCTCCCGCATGCCGTTCGAGTGGACGGTGAACCCCTACCGCGGGTGCTCGCACGCGTGCGTCTACTGCTTCGCCCGCAAGACGCACAGCTACCTGGACCTCGACACGGGCCTGGGCTTCGACACCCAGATCGTGGTGAAGGTGAACGCCCCCGAGCTGCTGCGCCGCCAGCTCGCCTCACGGCGCTGGCAGGGCGACCACATCGCGATGGGCACCAATGTCGACTGCTACCAGCGCGCGGAGGGCCGCTACCGGCTGATGCCGGGCATCCTCGCCGCCCTGCGCGACCACGCGAACCCCTTCTCGATCCTGACCAAGGGCACCCTGGTCCTGCGGGACCTGGACCTGCTGACGCAGGCCGCGCGGGTGACGGACGTCGGCGTCAACGTCTCGGTCGGCTTCACCGATCCCGCCCTGTGGCGCACCGTGGAGCCCGGCACCCCGGCGCCCGAGCGGCGGCTGGACGTCGTCCGCGTCCTCGGGGAGCACGGGATCGGCTGCGGGGTGCTGATGGCGCCGGTGATCCCGTTCCTGAGCGACGATCCGGCGCAGCTGCGGGCCACCGTGCGGGCCATCGCCGCCGCCGGGGCCACCTCCGTGACACCCCTGGTGCTGCATCTGCGGCCCGGCGCCCGGGAATGGTTCATGGCGTGGCTGGCGCGCGAGCACCCGTACCTGGTGCGCCGCTACGAGCGGCTGTACGCGGACGGCGCCTACGCCCCGAAGTGGTACCAGCGCCGCGTCACCCGCCAGGTCCACGAGCTGGCCCAGGAGTACGGCATCGGTCCCGCGCGGGCGGGGACGGCGCGCCGGATCCGCCAGGCCGAGCCGGCACCGGCGGCCCCTTCGGAACCGACCCAACTCACGCTGCTGTGAGCGCATCGGGGCGCATGTAGCGGCTCGATCGGGTCAATTCTTGCCCCAACATGTTCTTCCGGATGCCGCTGCCGGGACGATCCCGCGAGGGCCGTGATCCTCGCGGTCCGGAAACCTCCGTCCCGGGAGGACTCCATGGACTCGTTGACCCGGCGCGCGGCCGTGCTGTGCGGTGCCGCCGTCGTCGCGGCCGGAACACTCACGGCTGCCCCCGCCCGGGCGGGCACCCCCCGCCCGGTTCCCGCCCCGGCCGCGCCGCTCGCCTGGACGAAGTGCGCCACCGCCGCCTACCCGACCCTCGAGTGCGCGTCCCTGAAGGTGCCGCTGGACCACGCGACCCCGGACGGGCGGCAGATCACGCTGGCGCTGTCCCGCGTGCCGCACACCGCCGAGACGTACCAGGGACCGCTGCTGGTCAATCCCGGCGGCCCCGGCGGCAGCGGTCTCACCCTCGCCGGATTCGTCGCCTCCGCGCTGCCCGAGGCGGTCGCCGCGCAGTACGACGTGATCGGCTTCGACCCGCGCGGCGTGGGCCGGAGCGAGCCCGCCCTGAACTGCGCGCCCGGCCACTTCGCCCCGGTGCGGCCGGACTCCGTACCGGGCACGCCCACCGTCGAGGCCGCGGGCCTCACGCGCGCCAGGTCCTTCGCGCAGGCCTGCGGCAGGAAGTACGCGGACGTGCTGCCGCACCTGCACACCGTCGCCGCCGCGCGGGACGTCGACCGCATCCGCCGGGCGCTGGGCGCCGAGCGGATCTCCTACTTCGGCTACTCGTACGGCACCTACCTCGGCGCGGTCTACGCCCGGCTGTACCCGCAGCGGGTGCGCCGCGCGGTCCTCGACTCGGTCGTCGACCCGACCGGGGTCTGGTACGAGAACAACCTCACCCAGGATCGCGCCTTCAACGACCGCCACCGCGCGTTCCTGGCCTGGGTGGCCCGGCACGACCGGACGTACCGGCTCGGCACCGACCCCGAGAAGGTGGAGGAAACCTGGTACGCGATGCGGGCGGCGCTGGCGAGCAGGCCCGCGGGCGGCACGGTCGGGGCCGCCGAGCTGGAGGACACCTTCCTGCCCGGCGGCTATCACCACGGCTACTGGCCGTTCCTCGCCGAGGCCTTCGCGGCGTACGTCAACGACCAGGACACCGAAGCCCTCGTCGAGGCGTACGAGGAGTTCGGCGCGGTGGACGCCGCCGGCGAGAACACCTACAGCGTCTACGTCTCCGTGCAGTGCCGGGACGCCCGCTGGCCGCGCGACTGGCGGCGGTGGCGCGCGGACAACTGGGCGGTGCACGCCGAGGCGCCGTTCATGACCTGGAACAACGCCTGGTACAACGCGCCGTGCGCGTTCTGGCCGGTCGGCGCGGAGCGGCCGGTGCGCGTGGCCAACGACCGGCTGCCCCCGGTGCTGCTGTTCCAGGCGACCGGGGACGCGGCCACCCCGTACCGGGGCGCCGCCAGGCTCCACCGGCTGCTGCGCGGCTCCCGTCTGGTGGTCGAGGACGGCGGCGGGAACCACGGCATCACGCTGAGCGGCAACGCGTGCCTGGACCGGCACCTGGTGGCGTATCTCACCGACGGCACGGTCCCGCGCGGCGATGGCGACGGCGACGATGGTGTCGGGGACGGCGGGGCGGACGCGGTGTGCGCGGCGCTGCCGGAGCCGGAGCCGCTGCCCGCCGAGAGGGCCATGGCGACGTCGGGGGCGGCCCTTCACCGCCTGATCGGCTTCCGGCCCTGAGGGCCTTGAGCCGACCCGGCCCGGCCCGCGCGGCAGCCGCACGTGACGCGCACACGTCCGGTGCGGGGCACGTGAGCTGACACCCCGTCGGGGGCGATGTCAGACCCATGGTCCACCATGGGTGCATGACCGAACCGACCAGGATCCCCGCCCCCGACGGCGTCGCCCCCGCCGCGCAGTACTCCCACGTCGTCATGGGCACCGGCCGCTTCGTGGCGATCTCGGGCCAGCTCCCGCTGGACGAGGACGGCGGCCTCGTCGGCGAGGGCGACCCGGCCGCCCAGGCCCGCCAGGTGTTCGAGAACCTCCGGCGGTGCCTGGCCGCCGCCGGGGCGACCTTCGACGACGTCGTCAAACTGACCTACTTCGTCACGGACATGGCCCACCTGCCCGCGATCCGCGCGGCCCGCGCCGAGCACATACCCGACGACCGCCTGCCGGCCGCCTCCGCCGTCCAGGTCGCCGCGCTGGTGAGGCCCGAGTTCCTGATGGAGATCGAGGCCTTCGCCGTGGTCGCGGCGTGACGGACGTCCTCGTCCGGGAGATGGTGCCCGCCGACTGCGACGCCGTGGCGCGGATCCGGATCGGCGGGTGGCGGACCGCCTACCGGGGGATCGTCCCCGACTCGTACCTCGACGCACTGGACGTGGACCGGGACGCCGACCGCCACCGCGCCCGCCTCGCCCGCCTCACCCAGGAGGCCGGCTCAGGGCTCGAACTGGTCGCCGAACGGGACGGCCGGGTCGTCGGCTGGGGATGCCACGGGCCGTATCGCGACGGTGAGCGCCGCACGGCCGACGCCGAGCTGTACGCGCTCTACGTGGACCCCGCGCTGCGCGGCCACGGCATCGGCCGCGCGCTCCTCGACACGTCGGTGCGCGCCTGCGCGGCCGCCGGGCATCCGCGCGTGTTCCTGTGGGTGCTCGAGGGGAACGCCGCCGCCCGCCGGTTCTACGAGCGGGCCGGGTTCCGGGCGGACGGCGCGAAGGAGCCGTTCGAGGCGGACGGCGTGGCGGTGCCGGAGGTGCGGTACGTCCGCCGGCTGACGGTGTGACGGGCGGGTCACGGGCGGGTCATCGCTGCCGGGGGATCCGGGCCAGGGCGCGCACCGCGGCCTCGGCCAGGGGCGGGTGGGCCAGGGCCTCGTTGAGGACGGGCCGGGCCCGCGGGTCGGCGAGGGCGCCCAGGCCCTCGACGCAGGCGAGGGCGACCCGGCGGTAGGGGTCGTGCGGGCGCAGCCGGCGTTGCAGCGTGGTGATGAGCGCGGGCACGGATTCCGGCGCCCGCAGCTCGACCAGGAGGCGGACGGGGTGCAGGGCGTAGGCCACGCGGAGTTCGTTGGTGGCGAGGGCGGCCGCCGCGCGGGCGGTGCGGGGGTCGGCGAGCCGGGCGAGCGCGTGGGCGGCGGCGGCGCAGCGGGGCGGGTCTCGGTGGTTGAGGAGCAGGACCAGGGCCTCGAAGGCGCGGCGGTCCCCGGCCACGCCCAGCCGGAAGGCGGCCAGTTCGCGGGCCCACAGGGGCTGTCCGGGGGCGGTCAGCACCTCCGCGAGTTCCTCGTGGTCCTCGGTCGCCAGCAGATGCTCGTACGCCGGCGAGGCTCCGGACTCCTGCCGTAAGCGTTCGGTGAGCGTGCGTGACGCTTCGTCGCTGACATCCATGAGGCGAGGGTAGGGGCGATCAGGCGGGTGGGGGAGCCGATGAGGGATCCATGTCACAAGGACGAGGGACTGGCGCGCTCGTTACCCGCCGGTTAAGCTCAGACGAGCGAGTTACCCACTCGCATCCTCTCGTGACGGTCTGGTGACGCGGCCGCCGCGAGCGGGAGCACTTCCCACGCCCTCAGGGCAGTGGGGCAAGTCGGTTCGGTACGTCTTTCCGTACGTACCTCGGTACGACTCGGCCACGGGACAGGGCCGGTCGGTTCACCGCCGTAGCGCGGACGTTGTGCGCGTCCGCGGCGACCGGCACCGGGCGTGTGCGCTCGCAGCCCGGCACCACCCGCATCGAGCACCTCTTTCACGCACCCGGTGTGCGCCGTTGCGGCGCACCCGGGCGCGTGCCTCCCGTCGTCACCCTCATTCCTGGAGTCCCGCGATGGCCGCTCCCCTGTCCGACAGTTCCCTGTCCCCGCTCCAGACCGTCGCCGTGGTGGGCCTCGGCACCATGGGCACCGGTATCGCCGAGGTGCTCGCCAAGGCCGGCCGCACGGTCGTCGGCATCGACATCAGCGAGGCCCAGGCGGCGCGCTGTGTCGCCGCCCTGGAGGCCTCCACCGCCCGCGCGGTCGACCGCGGGAAGCTCACCGAGCAGGAGCGCGCGGACGCCCTCGCCCGGATCCGCACCTCCACCGACCTGCGGGCCGCGGCAGACGCCGACCTGGTCATCGAGGTGGCGCCGGAGTCGTACGAGATCAAGCAGCAGATCTTCCGTGAACTGGACGCCGTCGTGCGGCCCGAAACGATCCTCGCCACCGGCACCAACGCGCTGTCGGTGACCCGGCTGGCCGCCGAGTCGGCCCTCCCGGAGCGCGTGGTCGGCCTGCACTTCTTCAACCCGGCCCCGGCCATGAGGCTGGTCGAGGTGGTCTCCTCGGTGCTGACCGCGCCGGCGGCCGTCACCGCGGTGACCGATCTCGCCCTGGACCTCGGCAAGGAGCCCGTCGCGGTCGGCGACCGGCCCGGTTTCGTCGCCGACGGCCTGCTGTTCGGCTACCTCAACCAGGCCGCCGCGATGTACGAGGCGAAGTACGCCTCCCGTGAGGACATCGACGCCGCGATGAAGCTGGGCTGCGGGCTGCCCATGGGCCCGCTGGAGCTGCTGGACCTGATCGGCATCGACACCGCCCGCACGGTCCTGGAGGCGATGTACGCCGAGTCCCAGGACCGGCTGCACGCCCCCGCGCCGATCCTGCGGCAGCTCAGCGAGGCGGGCCTGACCGGCCGCAAGGCGGGCCGCGGCTTCTACACCTACGAGGCGCCGGGCAGCGCCGCCGTCGTGCGGGACGCGCTGACGCCGCTGGAGGGCGGTCCGGCGGTCCCCGGCCGTCCGGTCCGCTCGGTCGGCGTGGCGGGCTCCGGGACCATGGCGTCCGGGATCGCCGAGGTGTTCGCCAAGGCGGGCCACGAGGTCGTGCTCGCCGCGCGCAGCGAGGAGAAGGCCGCGGCCGCCAAGGCCCGGATCGGGAAGTCGCTGGCCCGCTCGGTGGACAAGGGCCGGATCACCGCGGAGGCGGCCGCCGCCGCCCTGGAGCGGATCGTCCCGGCGGGCTCCTACGACGCCTTCGCCGACGTCGACCTGGCCGTCGAGGCGGTCGCCGAGGACCTGGAGGTGAAGCGGCAGCTGTTCACCGCGCTGGACAAGGTCTGCAAGCCGGGCGCGATCCTGGCCACCACCACCTCGTCGCTGCCCGTCGTCGCCTGCGCCCGCGCCACCTCGCGCCCGCAGGACGTGATCGGCATGCACTTCTTCAACCCCGCTCCGGCGATGAAGCTGGTCGAGGTGGTCCGCACGGTGCTGACCGCGGACGACGTCCACGCCACGGTCCGCGAGGTGTGCGTCAGGATCCGCAAGCACGCGGTGGACTGCGGGGACCGGGCCGGGTTCATCGTGAACGCGCTGCTGTTCCCGTACCTGAACAACGCGATCAAGATGGTCCAGGACCACTACGCCTCGCTGGACGACATCGACGCCGCGATGAAGCTGGGCGGCGGCTACCCGATGGGCCCGTTCGAGCTGCTGGACGTGGTCGGGCTGGATGTCTCGCTGGCCATCGAGCGGGTCCTGCACCGGGAGTTCCGCGAGCCCGGCCTGGCCCCCGCGCCGCTCCTGGAGCACCTGGTGGCCGCGGGCTGCCTCGGCCGCAAGACGGGCCGCGGCTTCCGCGAACATGCCCGGCGCTGAGCGGTCCGGCGACCGGTTCCAGGCGGGTGCGGACTGGGGCGGGCTGCTCGGTCCCGAGCGGCCCGCCCCGCCCCCGCCGGCTCGGACTCCCCCGCCCTGCGCGGGCGGGGGAAACCCCGGACCTGCGCAGAAGGCTCCGCACATGCAGTACGTTCGGGTCATGTCCCAGCCCGCCAAGTCCTCCCGTACACCAGCCACGCCCGACGCGCCGGAAAGTGCCGCAGGCAGTCGCGCCGCCGCCCAGCGGCTGAAAATGCGCCGAGAACTGGCGGCCGCGGCGATGGAACTGTTCGCGACCAAGGGGTATGAGGCGACCACCGTCGACGAGATCGCGGCCGCGGCCGGGGTCGCCCGCCGCACCTTCTTCCGGCACTTCCGGTCCAAGGAAGAGGCGATCTTCCCGGACCACGACGACACCCTGATCCGCGCCGAGGCGGTGCTCAACGCCGCCCCCGCGCACGAGCACCCGCTCGACACGGTGTGCCGCGGGATCAAGGAAGTGATGAAGATGTACGCGGCCCGGCCGGAGATCTCGGTCGCCCGCTACAAGCTGACGCGCGAGGTACCCACCCTGCGCGAGGCGGAGATCGCGTCGGTGGCCCGCTACGAGCGCCTGTTCACCCGCTATCTCCTCGGCCACTTCGACGAGCACGCGCACGACGACGACGCCAACGACGATCCGCTGCTGGCGGAGGTCGCCGCGTCCGCGGTGGTCACCGCGCACAACCACGTCCTGCGGCGCTGGCTGAGGGCGGGCGGCCAGGGCGACGTGGAGGCCCAGCTCGACCACGCCTTCGCGATCGTCCGCAAGACCTTCGGCACCGGGATCATGGCGGGCCGCACCACGGCCCCGCGGCCGCCCGCGGCGACGGCCTCCGCGCACGGCGAGGTCCTGGTGACCGTGGCGCGCACCGACGCGCCGCTGGAAGAGGTCATGCGGACTATCGAGGAGGCGCTGAAGGAGCGCTGACCGCCGCGCCGACCCGCGCGCACCGATGTGATGACGGCCACCCCACGGGGTGGCCGTTTTGGCATGTCAGAGCCCCTTTTCACCCCTCCCGTAGACCCCGTTCGATCGATCATCGCTCATCTGTCGGGTAAAGAATTCATTTGAGAGCAACTTCTGGCACCCAGTGCCTTGTCACCTGACACGGCGTGCCATACGTTGATGTCGTCCGGGCGGCCGGCGCACCCGATCACAGTGCGGCGACTGTCCCCGCGAGCCCATGGCCCGCGCGCCCGGACGCCTGCGTCACAGGCACCCTCCCGCGCCACAAAGCGCTGCCGAAGCACCACCCGCCGAACCGACGGCACCCCGAAAACCCTCACCCCTCAGCAGCACCGACGTAACCCTCAGCGCCCTTCCCTCGAGGGCGCTCATCGCCGGAGGCAACACCGTGACCGTGAAGGACATCCTGGACGCGATCCAGTCCCGCGAGGCCGGCTCGGCCGACTTCGCCAACCTGCCGCTCCCCGAGTCGTACCGCGCGATCACCGTCCACAAGGACGAGGTCGAGATGTTCGCGGGCCTGCAGACCCGCGACAAGGACCCGCGCAAGTCCATCCACCTGGACGAGGTGCCGGTTCCGGAACTCGGCCCGGGCGAGGCCCTGGTGGCCGTCATGGCCTCCTCGGTCAACTACAACTCGGTGTGGACCTCGATCTTCGAGCCGGTGTCCACGTTCGCCTTCCTGGAGCGCTACGGCAAGCTGTCACCGCTGACCAAGCGGCACGACCTGCCGTACCACATCATCGGCTCGGACCTCGCGGGCGTCGTCCTGCGCACCGGTCCCGGCGTCAACGCCTGGAAGCCCGGCGACGAGGTCGTCGCGCACTGTCTGAGCGTCGAGCTGGAGTCCCCCGACGGCCACGACGACACGATGCTCGACCCCGAGCAGCGCATCTGGGGCTTCGAGACCAACTTCGGCGGCCTCGCCGAGATCGCGCTGGTGAAGACCAACCAGCTGATGCCGAAGCCGAAGCACCTCACCTGGGAGGAGGCCGCCGCCCCCGGCCTGGTCAACTCCACCGCCTACCGGCAGCTGGTCTCCCGCAACGGCGCCGCGATGAAGCAGGGCGACAACGTCCTGATCTGGGGCGCGAGCGGCGGCCTCGGCTCCTACGCCACCCAGTTCGCCCTGGCCGGCGGCGCCACCCCGATCTGTGTCGTCTCCTCCCCGGAGAAGGCCGAGATCTGCCGGAAGATGGGCGCCGAGCACGTCATCGACCGCAACGCCGAGGGCTACAGGTTCTGGAAGGACGAGCACACCCAGGACCCCAAGGAGTGGAAGCGCTTCGGCAAGCGCATCCGCGAACTCACCGGCGGCGAGGACATCGACATCGTCTTCGAGCACCCCGGCCGCGAGACCTTCGGCGCGTCCGTCTACGTCACCCGCAAGGGCGGCACCATCACCACCTGCGCCTCGACCTCGGGCTACATGCACGAGTACGACAACCGCTACCTGTGGATGTCGCTGAAGCGGATCATCGGCTCGCACTTCGCCAACTACCGCGAGGCCTACGAGGCCAACCGCCTCATCGCCAAGGGCAAGATCCACCCCACGCTGTCGAAGACGTACCGCCTGGAGGAGACCGGCCAGGCCGCCTACGACGTCCACCGCAACCTGCACCAGGGCAAGGTCGGCGTTCTGTGCCTGGCGCCCGAGGAGGGCCTGGGCGTCCGCGACGAGGAGATGCGCGCCCGGCACATCGACGCCATCAACCGCTTCCGCAACATCTGAGGACACCCGGGGTCATAGATGACTGAGCGTCAGCCCGCCGACGGCAGGCGGGAGAAGGACCGGCCGTGGCTCATGCGCACCTACGCCGGTCACTCCACGGCCGAGGCGTCCAACGAGCTGTACCGGCGCAACCTCGCCAAGGGCCAGACGGGTCTGTCGGTGGCGTTCGACCTGCCGACCCAGACCGGCTACGACCCGGACCACATCCTCGCCCGCGGCGAGGTCGGCCGGGTCGGGGTGCCCGTCGCGCACCTCGGTGACATGCGCCGGCTGTTCCAGGACATCCCCCTGGAGCAGATGAACACCTCGATGACGATCAACGCCACCGCCATGTGGCTGCTGGCGCTCTACCAGGTCGTCGCCGAGGAGCAGGGCGCGGACATCACCAGGCTCCAGGGGACGACCCAGAACGACATCGTCAAGGAGTACCTGTCCCGCGGCACCCATGTGTTCCCGCCGGGCCCGTCACTCCGGCTGACGACGGACATGATCGCGTACACGGTCTCCCACATCCCGAAGTGGAACCCGATCAACATCTGCAGCTACCACCTGCAGGAGGCCGGGGCCACGCCGGTGCAGGAGATCGCGTACGCGATGTCCACCGCGATCGCCGTCCTCGACGCCGTGCGCGACTCCGGGCAGGTGCCGCAGGAGCGCATGGGCGATGTCGTCGCCCGCATCTCCTTCTTCGTCAACGCGGGCGTCCGCTTCGTCGAGGAGATGTGCAAGATGCGGGCGTTCGGCCGCATCTGGGACAAGATCACCCGTGAGCGGTACGGCATCGAGAACCCCAAGCAGCGCCGCTTCCGCTACGGCGTCCAGGTCAACTCCCTCGGTCTGACCGAGGCGCAGCCGGAGAACAACGTCCAGCGGATCGTGCTGGAGATGCTGGCCGTGACGCTGTCCAAGGACGCCCGCGCCCGCGCCGTCCAGCTGCCGGCCTGGAACGAGGCCCTCGGCCTGCCCCGCCCCTGGGACCAGCAGTGGTCGCTGCGCATCCAGCAGGTGCTCGCCTACGAGAGCGACCTGCTGGAGTACGACGACATCTTCGAGGGCTCGAAGGTGATCGAGGCGAAGGTCGCCGAGCTGGTCGAGGCCTCGCTGGCGGAGATCGACCGCATCCAGGAGATGGGCGGCGCGATGGCGGCCGTCGAGTCCGGCTACCTCAAGTCGCAGCTGGTCGCCTCGCACGCCGAGCGCCGGGCGCGGATCGAGTCCGGCCAGGAGAAGATCGTCGGCGTCAACATCTTCGAGTCGACCGAGCCCAACCCGCTGACCGCCGACCTGGACACGGCGATCCAGACGGTCGACCCGGCCGTCGAGGCCCGCGTCGTCGAGTCGCTGCGGCACTGGCGGGACACCCGCTACCAGCCGCCGTTCAACCACCCGCGCCCCTGCAAGGCGCTGGAGCGGCTGAAGGAGGCCGCGCGCGGCACCGAGAACCTGATGGAGGCCACCCTGGAGTGCGCCCGCGCCGGGGTCACGACCGGCGAGTGGGCCGGGGCCCTGCGCGAGGTGTTCGGCGAGTTCCGGGCGCCCACGGGTGTCTCGTCGGCCCCGGTGGCCGTCCCTGCCGAGGAGGGCTCCCAGCTGGCCGAGGTGCGCCGCAAGGTGGAGCTGACCGCCCGCGAGATGGGTGTGGGCAAGCTGCGCTTCCTGGTCGGCAAGCCGGGCCTGGACGGGCACTCCAACGGCGCCGAGCAGATCGCCGTGCGGGCCCGCGACGCTGGCTTCGAGGTGGTCTACCAGGGCATCCGGCTCACCCCGGAGCAGATCGTGGACGCCGCCCTCGCGGAGGACGTGCACGCGGTCGGCCTGTCCATCCTCTCCGGCTCCCACGCGCAGCTGGTGCCGGACGTGCTCGACCGGCTGCGTGTGGCCGGTGCCACAGATATCCCGGTGATCGCAGGTGGCATCATCCCGAACGGTGACGCCGAACAGCTGCGCGCCGCCGGAGTGGCCGCGGTCTTCACCCCGAAGGACTTCGACATCACCGGAATCATCGGCCGCATCGTCGACGAGATCCGGAAAGCGAACAAGCTCGACCCCCTGGAGGTCCCCGCATGACCACCGTCAACCGCCTTCGCCCGCGGCGCTCCTGCCTGGCCGTACCGGGCTCGAACCCGCGCTTCCTGGAGAAGGCGCAGGGCCTCCCGGCGGACCAGGTCTTCCTGGACCTGGAGGACGCGTGCGCGCCGCTCGCCAAGCCCGAGGCGCGGCACACCATCGTGAAGTTCCTCAACGAGGGTGACTGGACCGGCAAGACGCGCGTGGTCCGCGTCAACGACTGGACGACCGAGTGGACGTACCGCGACGTCGTCACGGTCGTCGAGGGCGCCGGACCGAACCTGGACTGCATCATGCTGCCCAAGGTCCAGAACGCCCAGCAGGTCGTCGCGCTGGACCTCCTCCTCACCCAGATCGAGAAGACCATGGGCTTCGAGGTCGGCCGGATCGGCATCGAGGCGCAGATCGAGAACGCGCAGGGCCTGAACAACGTCAACGAGATCGCGCAGGCCTCCCCGCGCATCGAGACGATCATCTTCGGCCCGGCCGACTTCATGGCGTCGATCAACATGAAGTCGCTGGTGGTGGGCGAGCAGCCGCCCGGCTACCCGGCGGACGCCTACCACTACATCCTGATGAAGATCCTGATGGCGGCCCGCGCCAACGATCTGCAGGCGATCGACGGCCCCTACCTGCAGATCCGCAACGTCGACGGCTTCCGCGAGGTCGCCGGCCGCGCCGCCGCGCTCGGCTTCGACGGCAAGTGGGTGCTGCACCCGGGCCAGGTGGACGCCGCCAACGAGGTCTTCTCGCCCTCCCAGGAGGACTACGACCACGCCGAGCTGATCCTGGACGCGTACGACTACTACACGTCCGAGGCGGGCGGCAAGAAGGGCTCGGCGATGCTCGGCGACGAGATGATCGACGAGGCCAGCCGCAAGATGGCCCTGGTCATCGCGGGCAAGGGCCGCGCCGCCGGGATGCGGCGCACCAGCACGTTCGAGATCCCGGAGGGCTGAGCGCCATGCAGTTCGGACGCACCTACGAGGAGTTCGAGGTCGGCGCGGTGTACAAGCACTGGCCGGGCAAGACGGTCACCGAGTACGACGACCACCTGTTCTGTCTCCTCACCATGAACCACCACCCGCTCCACCTGGACGCGAACTACGCGGAGAAGACGACGGACTTCGGCAAGAACGTCGTCGTGGGGAACTACATCTACTCCCTGCTGCTCGGCATGAGCGTGCCGGACATCTCCGGCAAGGCGATCGCCAACCTGGAGATCGAGTCGCTGAAGCACGTGGCGCCGACCTTCCACGGCGACACGGTCTACGGCGAGACGACCGTGCTCGACAAGTGGCCGTCGAAGTCGAAGAACGACCGCGGCATCGTCTACGTCGAGACCAAGGGCTACAAGCAGGACGGCACGCTGGTGTGCGTGTTCCGCCGCAAGGTGATGGTGCCCACCGAGACGTACATCAAGGAGCGCGGCGGCGAGCAGCCGGGCCGCCCTGAGCTGAAGCAGCAGGAGAAGTAGCCATGGCCCGTCTCGCCCAGACCCACGGCCTCACGGACGTCCAGCGGGAGATCCTCTCCACGGTCCGGGAGTTCGTGGACAAGGAGATCATTCCCGTCGCGACGGAGCTGGAGCACCGCGACGAGTACCCGCAAGCGATCGTGGACGGCCTGAAGGAGCTGGGGCTGTTCGGTCTGATGATCCCCGAGGAGTACGGGGGTCTGGGCGAGTCGCTGCTGACGTACGCGCTGTGCGTGGAGGAGATCGCCCGCGGCTGGATGTCGGTCTCCGGCATCATCAACACGCACTTCATCGTGGCGTACATGCTCAAGCAGCACGGCACGCAGGAGCAGAAGGACCACTTCCTGCCGCGCATGGCGGCCGGCGACATCCGCGGCGCCTTCTCGATGTCGGAGCCGGGGCTGGGCTCCGATGTGTCGGCGATCACATCGAAGGCGGTCAGGGACGGCGACGAGTACGTCCTCACGGGCCAGAAGATGTGGCTGACGAACGGCGGCACGTCCTCGCTGGTGGCCGTCCTGGTGCGAAGTGACGAAGGACACCCCGAGGGCACCGCGCCCCACAAGTCGATGACCACCTTCCTCGTCGAGAAGGAGCCCGGCTTCGGTGAGGTCCGCCCGGGTCTGACCATTCCGGGCAAGATCGACAAGATGGGGTACAAGGGGGTGGACACCACCGAGCTCATCATGGATGGCCTGCGGATTCCCGCCGACCGGGTGCTCGGCGGAGTCACCGGACGCGGTTTTTACCAGATGATGGACGGCGTCGAGGTCGGCCGCGTCAATGTCGCGGCGCGTGGCTGCGGCGTCGCTCAGCGTGCGTTCGAACTGGGTGTCCAGTACGCCCAGCAGCGTCACACTTTCGGCAAGCCGATCGCCCAGCACCAGGCGATCCAGTTCAAGCTCGCCGAGATGGCTACCAAGGTCGAGGCCGCTCATGCCATGATGGTGAACGCAGCGCGCAAAAAGGACTCCGGGGAGCGAAACGACCTCGAAGCAGGGATGGCGAAGTACCTCGCCTCCGAGTACTGCAAGGAGGTCGTCGAGGACGCCTTCCGGATCCACGGCGGCTACGGCTTCTCCAAGGAGTACGAGATCGAGCGCCTCTACCGCGAGGCACCGATGCTGCTCATCGGTGAAGGTACCGCCGAGATCCAGAAAATGATCATCGGGCGCAGGCTGCTCGAAGAGTATCGATTCCAGGGCTGAATGTCCGGGACGGGGTGTTTTCTTCGAGAAGAAGATCACACCCCGTAGGCACTCTTCGGCCGCCGACTCGGCTTCCTGACTTACCCAGTTGTGGCGGTTAGCCGCTACGATCGCGGGAAAGCCGCCGTCCCCCCGTCAGAAGCGCGGCATCATTCCGCTACGAAGGTCATCCATGCCCCACAGCCAAACCTCTGCACCTCGCGACAGCCGAGTCGGCGTACGCCTCGCGCGCGGAGCATCGCCGTGGCTTCTGCCGACCGTCGCCACCGCAGCCCTCAGCCTGGCCCGGGCGCGCCGCTCCGGCGCCGCCAAGGCCGTCGCCGTTCCCGCCACCGCGCTCGCGGCGGGGATGCTGTGGTTCTTCCGCGACCCCGAGCGCGAGATCGCCACGGGCCGGGTCATCTCGCCCGCCGACGGTGTGGTGCAGAGCATCATGCCGTGGAAGGACGGCCGGACCC
Organism: Streptomyces sp. NPDC052687; assembly: GCF_040678395.1. Taxonomy (NCBI): domain Bacteria; kingdom Bacillati; phylum Actinomycetota; class Actinomycetes; order Kitasatosporales; family Streptomycetaceae; genus Streptomyces; species Streptomyces sp. NPDC052687. The sequence goes on from NZ_JBFATR010000016.1 coordinate 86,182, forward strand.
GGGTCGCGATCTTCATGAGCCCGCTCAACGTCCACGTCAACCGCGCGCCCCTGGCGGGCACGGTGACGTCGGTGGAGCACATCCCGGGCGGTTTCGTTCCCGCTTTCAACAAGGAGAGCGAGAACAACGAGCGGGTCGTGTGGCACTTCGACACCGAGCTGGGCGACATCGAGATGATCCAGATCGCCGGCGCGGTCGCCCGCCGGATCGTGCCGTACGTCCCCGAGGGCACCAAGGTGGAGCAGGGCGAGCGGATCGGCCTGATCCGCTTCGGCTCGCGGGTCGACCTGTACCTGCCGGAGGGCGTGGAGGTCGCGGTGGAGGTCGGCCAGAAGACAGTGGCTGGGGTGACTCGCATTGACCGTGACTGATCCGGAGGCGCAGCCGGGCTGGGTCCCCGAGGCCATCGAGGACGACGAGGAGGAGATGCCGCTCTCGCTCCGCCTGTCGATAGCGGACACGCTCACCCTCGGCAACGCCACGTGCGGCTTCATGGCGGTGTACTTCACCACCACCGGCATCCTGATCCCGCACCTCACGGGGAGCCAGGAGACCGGCATGGCCCGCCACAGCGCGGCCACGGCGGTGATCCTGATGCTGTGCGCGGCGGTCTTCGACCTGTTCGACGGCCTGGTGGCGCGCAAGCTGCGCTCGTCGCCGATGGGCGCGGAGCTGGACAACCTCTCGGACCTGATCAGCTTCGGCCTGGCGCCGGCGTACTTCGTCCTGGTCTACGGCATGGTCGCGGACGACGCGCACCAGCGGGTGGCGGCGGTCGGCGCGATCGTCGTGCTGCTGGCGGTGGTGCTCAGGCTCGCGAGATTCAGCTGCGTCACGGTCAAGGACGGCACCTTCCAGGGCATGCCGAGCCCCTTCGGCGCGCTGACGGTGGTCTCGATCGTCCTGCTGGAGCTGCCCTTCGTGGCGACCCTGCTGGCGATCCTCGGCACGGCGTGGCTGATGGTCAGCCGGGTCGAGTACCCGAAGCCTCGCGGCCCGCTGGCGGTCGCGATGCTCTCCTGGATCGTCTCCGCGATGGGTCTCCTCGCCGCCTGGGCCTTCGACGCCCCCGGCGGCCAGCTGCTCCTCCAGACCGGCTGCGCGCTCCAGCTGGTCCTCGGCGCGGTGATCCCCCTGTTCGCCACGGCCCGCCGGGTGAACAACTTCCGCGACAACCGACGCGAGGCGCGGGCGGCACAGCTGCCGTAGCGGTCCTACGACGACGAAAGGCCCCGGACCTGATGGTTCGGGGCCTTTCGCGTGTGGAGGAGGGGCGGGGCGCGCTATCAGGGCGGGGTGCGGAAAACCAGCCCGTCCGGCGCTTGAGGACGAGGCCCGTCCAGGGCCGAAGCGGGGGTCCGGGGGCGGCAGCCCCCGGGGACGAGAGGCAGGGCGCAGAATGGCCCCGCCCGCGGTCTCAGCTCAGGAAGTCCCGCGCGATGGACTCCGCCACCCGCTCCAGGATCGGTCCGGCGTCGGCGATGCACTTCGCCACGTCCGGCTCCACCTCCGTCAGGGGGTACGCGCGGCGGATCCCCGCCCGCCCCAGCGCCTCGGGCGCCAGCGCCAGCCGTCCGCAGACCGCGACGACCTCCTTGCCGGCCGCCCGGGCGGCCGCGGCGACGCCCGCGGGGGCCTTGCCGTGCAGGGTCTGCTCGTCGAGGGAGCCCTCGCCGGTGATCACGAGGTCGGCCCGCTCCAGCGCCGGGGCGAACCCGAGGACGTCCAGCATGACCTCGATACCGGGCCGGAAGCGGGCGCCGATCAGCAGCGCGCCGTACCCGATGCCGCCGGCCGCGCCCGCGCCCGGCGACTCGGCGTACTCGGCGGCCTTCGCGCCGACGCCGGGCGTCCCGGAGAGCACCTTCGCGTAGTGCGCGAGCGCCGCGTCCAGGGCGGCCACGTCGTCCGGCGAGGCGCCCTTCTGCGGGCCGTACACCGCCGGAGCGCCCTTCGGGCCGGTCAGCGGGTTGTCGACGTCGCTGGCGAGGACCAGCTCGATCTCGGCGAGGCGCGGGTCGAGGCCGGACAGGTCCGCCGAGGCGAGGGCGGCGAGGCCTCCGCCGCCGGGCGGCACCGGCGCGCCCTCGGCGTCGAGGAACCGCGCCCCGAGCGCGGCCAGCATGCCCGCGCCGCCGTCCGTCGTCGCGCTGCCGCCGACGCCGAAGACGATCGAGCGCGCCCCGGCGTCCAGCGCGGCGCGCAGCAGCTCGCCCGAGCCGTACGTGGACGCGGTCAGCGCGGCGAAGACGCCCTCCGGCAGCCGCTGAAGCCCGCTGGCCTCCGCCATCTCCACGACCGCGGTGTCCCCGCGCAGCGCGAACGCGGCGGTCACCTCGTCGCCCAGCGGCCCCGCGACCCGCACCTCACGGCGCTCGAACCCGGCGGCGACCGCCGCGGCCACGGTGCCGTCGCCGCCGTCGGCCACGGGCATCGCCTCGACGGCGAGGTCCGGTACGACCCGGCGCAGCCCGGCGGTGACCCGCTCGGCGACCTGTACGGCGGTCAGCGAGCCCTTGAACTTGTCCGCGGCGACGAGCACCCTGCGGGCGCCGTCCTGTGCAGCGTCAGCCACCTTGCTTTTCCCCTTGCTCTTCGAGCCTTGCCCACGTCAAGGCAGTCGCGCCGCTGCGACCATAACCGCAAGGCGCCCCCGCCGTCATGCCCCTGCCCGGAGCGTGGAACGCCGTCCGGCGGGCCGGTGGCGGGCACGCGAAACGGGTAACCCGTCAGTCATGACCTCTCCAGGCACGCCACCGGACCTCGCCGACCGTGTCCTCGGCGGCTGGCTGGGCCGGATCGCGGGCAACATGCTGGGCAAGCCGGTCGAGCAGGGCGAGGTGTGGACCCGCGAGCGCATCGACCGCTATCTGCGCCGCGCCGGCGGCGGCCTGCCGCTGACCGACTACCTGCCCGAGCCGCCCGCCGACGCCCACGACCTGCCGCCGCTGCGCCCGGAGTGGCGCGCGTGCGTCCGCGGCCGGGTCGACGGCAGCTGCCGCGACGACGACGTCGACTACGCGATCCTCGGGCTGCACCTGCTGGAGACGTACGGCTTCGGCTTCAGCACCGAGCAGGTGGGCGACCTGTGGCTGCTGCGGCTGCCGTATCTGCAGACCTTCACGGCGGAGCGCGCCGCCTACCGCAATCTCGCGAACGGGCGGCGGCCGCCGCTGACCGCGACGTACGACAACCCCTACCAGGAGTGGATCGGCGCCCTGATCCGCGCCGACGTGCACGGCTGGACCCACCCCGGCGCCCCGCGGGAGGCGGCGTCGCTGGCCCGCCGGGACGCGGTGCTCTCGCACACCGGCAACGGCGTCTACGGCGCGATGTGGGCGGCGGCGCTGATCTCCGCCGCGTTCACCGCGCCCACGGTCCGGCACGCCGTCGACACGGCGCTGGGCGTCGTCCCGGCGGGCAGCCGGCTGGCGCGCGCCGTGCGCCGGGTGGTCTCGCTGCACGACACCGGGATGGGCTGGCAGGACACGCTGGCGACGGTGTCCGAGGAGACCGCGGGGCTGCACTGGATCCACGTGGTGCCGAACGCGGCCGTGCTCACCGCGGGGCTGCTGTACGGCGACGGCGACTTCACCCGCACGATCGCGCTCACCGTGCGCGGCGGTCTCGACACCGACTCCAACGGGGCCACGGCGGGCTCGGTGGCCGGGGTGCTGGGCGGTGCGCGGGGCATCCCGCCGCAGTGGACGGAACCGCTGCGGGACACGGTGCGCAGCGCGGTGTTCGGCTTCGACGGGGTGCGGATCAGCGAGCTGGCGGAGCGGACGCTGCGGCTGGCGCGGGCGGAGGCGTAGGGCGGCGCGGGTGAGGTGCGGGGCGGCGCGCTGCCGCACGGCGGGCTTCGTGCGCCGGGGATGGCGGCCCGCGCGCTGGTTACCCTTCCAGGATGACCAACGCTCAGGACTTCGCCGCGTACATCGCCGGCCTGCCCCGGGTGCTCGCCGGGGCCGCCGCGCTCTTCCGGGACGCCGAGGGACGGGTGCTGCTCGTCGAACCCAACTACCGGGAGGGCTGGGCGCTGCCGGGCGGCACCGTCGAGTCCGACGACGGCGAGACCCCGCGCCAGGGCGCGCGCCGCGAGACGGCCGAGGAGATCGGCCTCGACCGCACGATCGGCCGGCTCCTCGCCGTGGACTGGGTGCAGGGACCGGGCCGGCCGCCGCTGGTGGCGTATCTGTACGACGGCGGTGTGCTCGACGAGGACGACTTCAAGGCCATCCGGCTCCAGGAGGAGGAACTGCTGTCCTGGCGGCTGGTCCCCCGCGAGGAGCTGACCGACTACCTGCCGGACGCCCTGGGCCACCGCGTCCTGGCCGCCCTGGACGTCCTGGCGGACGGCTCGGGTCCGGTGGAGCTGGAGAACGGCCGGCGCGTGGCGTGACCCGTGCGACGGGGCTCAGCCCTCGTCGCGCGGCTTGACGTCGACCTCGCGCAGCGCCTCGTCGCGGGCGGCGAGGCGGGCCTCGGTGCGGTGGCCGCGCTGGATGTAGTCGCGCAGGACGAGTTCGACCGCGTCCTGGGGGCTGCCGACACCGGCGAGCACCATGGCTTCCACGACGAGTTCGGCGTCGAGCGAGACGGTGACCTTGGCCATGCGCGGACCCTAGCACCGGCCTCCACCTTCCGGATATGCGTTCGCATCGGCCGTCCGGCCCGGCCTACGCTCGGCGCCATGAGCAAGCCCCTCGTCGCCCTGCTGACCGGAGCGGGGATCTCCACCGACTCCGGCATCCCCGACTACCGCGGCCCGAACGGCCTCTGGCAGCGGGATCCGCAGGCCGAGAAGCTGGTGACGTACGAGTACTACATGGGTGATCCGGAGATCCGCCGCCGCTCCTGGCGGATGCGCCGCCAGGCCGGGACGCTGGACGCCCGGCCGAACGCGGCGCATCTGGCGGTGGCGGAGCTGGAGCGGTCCGGGGTGCCGGTGCGGGTGATCACCCAGAACGTGGACGGCCTGCACCAGCTGGCCGGGATGCCCGACCGCAAGGTGCTGGAACTGCACGGCACGGCACGCCGGTACGTGTGTACGGCGTGCCACGCGCGCGGCCCCATGGAGGACGCCCTGGCCCGGCTCGACGCCGGGGAGCCGGACCCGCCGTGCCGGGAGTGCGGCGGCATCCTCAAGCCGGCGACGGTGATGTTCGGCGAACGCCTGGACCCGATGGTGCTGGGCGAGGCCGTCGCGATCACGAAGGCGTGCCAGGTGTTCGTCGCCGTCGGTACCAGCCTCCAGGTGCAGCCCGCGGCCGGTCTCGCGGGGGTCGCCGCCGACCACGGCGCCCGCCTGATCATCGTCAACGCCGAGCCGACGCCGTACGACGAGCTGGCCGACGAGGTGATCCGCGAGCCGATCGGCACGGCCCTGCCCGGCCTGCTGCGCCGTCTGGCCGGCCCGGAGTCCTCGCCCGGCGGCTGAGTGGCCCGGCGGGCGCCCGGGTCAGAACAGGGCCGTTCCCGCCTCGAAGTCCAGCAGGCGCTGTTTGCGGGCCAGTCCGCCGCCGTAGCCGGTGAGGCTGCCGTCGGTGCCGACGACGCGGTGGCAGGGGACGATGATGCCGATGGGGTTGCGGCCGTTGGCGAGGCCGACCGCGCGGGAGGCCTTGGGGTTGCCGAGGGCGGTGGCGAGCTGCCCGTAGGTGCGGGTCTCGCCGTACGGGATGGTGCGCAGGTGCTCCCAGACGCGGCGCTGGAACGGGGTGCCGTGCAGCCGGAGCGGGAGCGTGAACTCGGTCAGCTCGCCCGCGAAGTAGGCCTCGAGCTGGGCCTCGGCCTCGGCGAAGGGGCGCTCGTCGCGGGGGCCGAAGGTGTCCTCGGCGGGGCGGTGGCGCTGGTCCTCCATGTAGACGCCGCACAGGACGCCGTCGTCGGCGACCAGGGTCAGCGGGCCGTACGGGCTGTCGATCACCGTGTGCCGGCGGTGCCGGGCCGTCGAGGGGTGCTGTGCCGATGAGGGGTGCTGGGGCGCCGAGGGGCGGTGGGTCGCTGAAGGAAGCTGTGCCGCTGAAGGGTGCTGGGTCACTGTCACTGGACGTCCTAGACCGGAAGGAAGTTGATGGGGTGGTTGTCCGTCGCCCACAGGTACTGGACGGCGTAGGCCCGCCAGGGCCGCCAGGCCGCCGCGCGGGCGGTGAGCGCCGCGGGGGTGGCGGGCAGGCCCAGGTCGCGGGCGGCGCGGCGGATGCCGAGGTCGGTGGGGAGGAAGGCGTCGGGGTCGCCGAGGGCGCGCATCGCGATGACGTCCACCGTCCAGGGGCCGAAGCCGGGCAGGGCGAGGAGCCGGGCGCGGGTCTGCGCCCAGTCGCTCTCCACGCCCAACCGGAGTGAGCCGTCGGCCAGTTCGCGGACCAGGGTGGTGAACGTGGTGCGGCGGGTGCGGGGCATCGCCAGGGACTGCGGGTCGGCGCCGGCGAGCGCGTCCGGTGCCGGGAAGAGGTGGGTGAGGCCGCCCTCCGGGTCGTCCACCGGCTCGCCGTGCGCGGTGACGAGGCGGGCGGCGTGGGTGCGCGCGGCGGCCGTGGACACCTGCTGGCCGAGCACGGCCCGTACGGCGAACTCGGCCTCGTCCACGGTGCGCGGGACGCGCCGGCCGGGTGCCTTGTCGACCAGCGGGGCGAGGACCGGGTCGGTGCGCAGCCGGTCGTCGACGGCGACCGGGTCGGCGTCCAGATCGAGCAGGCGGCGGCAGCGGCTGATGGCGACGGGCAGGTCGCGCAGGTCGGTGAGGGTGAGGCGGCAGGCGATGTGGTCCGGCTTCGGGGTCAGGGCGGCGATGCCGTGGCCGTACGGGAGGCGCAGGGTGCGGCGGTAGGCGCCGGCGCGCCATTCCTCGACGCCGGGGACGGCGGTGGCGGCGAGGTGGCCGAAGAGGTTGTCGGGGTTGAGCGGGGCGCGGAAGGGGAGGCGGAGGGAGATCGCTCCGGGGGTCGCCGGGGCGGTCCCGCGCGGAGTGCGGGCGCGCAGGTCGCTCGGGGTGAGGGCGTACACCTCGCGGACGGTGTCGTTGAAGGTGCGGATGGAGGCGAAGCCCGCGGCGAAGGCGATCTCCGCCATGGGCAGGGCCGTCGTCTCGATCAGCAGGCGGGCGGTCTGGGCGCGCTGGGCGCGGGCCAGGGCGAGCGGGCCGGCGCCCAGCTCGGCGAGCAGCTGGCGTTCGATCTGCCGGGTGCTGTAGCCGAGCCGGGCGGCGAGGCCGGGGACGCCTTCGCGGTCCACGACGCCGTCGGCGATCAGCCGCATGGCGCGGGCGACGGTGTCGGCGCGCCGGTTCCACTCCGGGGAGCCGGGGGTGGTGTCCGGGCGGCAGCGCTTGCAGGCCCGGAAGCCGGCCTGCTGGCAGGCGGCCGCGCTCGGGTGGAACACCATGTTCTCGGGCTTGGGCGGCACGACCGGGCAGCTGGGCCGGCAGTAGATCCCCGTCGTCAGGACGGCGGTGAAGAACCAGCCGTCGAACCGGGCGTCCTTGGACTGGACGGCGCGGACACAGCGCTCGGTGTCGGTGTGCATTCCCGTCTGCATGCGTCCAGCATCGGGCACCGGACGCCCGCGGGCTGGCGAGATTCCGACATCAACCTCGGCCGGCCTGCACGGACCCGGATCGCCACGCGGACTCGCGCAGCAGCCGCAGCCCGTTCAGTCCGACCAGCACGGTCGAGCCCTCGTGGCCGGCGACGCCGAGCGGCAGCGGGAGGTGGCCGGCCAGGTCCCAGACGACGAGGACGGTGATGAAGGTGCCGGCGATGACCAGGTTCTGCACCACCAGGCGGCGCGCGGCGCGGGACAGGCGGACGACCGCGGGGACGGTGGCGAGTTCGTCGCGGACGATGACCGCGTCGGCGGTCTCCAGCGCCAGGTCGGACCCGGCGCGCCCCATCGCGATGCCGGAGTGGGCGGCGGCGAGGGCGGGCGCGTCGTTGACGCCGTCGCCGACGAACAGCACCTTGCGGCCGGACTCCTGGAGTGCGCGGACGGCCTTCACCTTGTCCTCGGGCAGCAGTTCCGCGCGGACGTCGGTGAGCCCGGTGGCCTCGGCGACGCGGGCGGCGGTGTGCGCGTTGTCGCCGGTGAGGAGGACCGGGGCGGTGCCGGTGAGGGCGGTCAGCTCGGCGGTGGTGGCCGCGGCGTCGGGGCGCAGGCGGTCGGTGAGGGCGAGGGTGCCGACGGGGACGCCGTCGCGGGTGACGGTGACGACGGTGGCGCCGCGCGGGTCACCGGAGCCGGGGCCCTGGTCGCCGGGCAGGAGGCCCTGGCCGAGGTCTTCTGTGTGGACGGCGTCCTTCGGCCGGCCGACCGTGATCCGCCGGCCGTCCACCGTCGCCGTGACCCCCTCCCCCGGCGTCGCGGTGAACTCCTCCGCCGCCGCGATCGGCAGGTCGCGGGCCCGCGCCGCCGCCACGACCGCCCGGGCCAGCGGGTGCTCGCTGGGGTGCTCCGCCGCGGCGGCGAGGGCCAGCAGCCGGTCCTCGTCGAGCCCGGAGCCGGGCAGCGGCCGTACGGCCGTGACCTCGGGGGTGCCCTCGGTGAGGGTGCCGGTCTTGTCGAGGGCGGTGGTGTCGACCTCGCCGAGGCGTTCCATCGCGACGGCCGACTTGACCAGGACGCCGTGCCGGCCGGCGTTGGCGATGGCGGACAGCAGCGGCGGCATGGTGGCGAGGACGACCGCGCACGGAGAGGCGACGATCATGAAGGTCATCGCGCGGAGCAGGGCCTCGGTGAGGTTCTCGCCGAAGGCGAGGGGGACGGCGAAGACGGCGAGGGTGGCGGCCACCACACCGACGGCGTACCGCTGTTCGATCTTCTCGATGAACAGCTGAGTGGGCGCCTTGGTGCGGGACGCCTCCTCGACCAGGGTGACGATGCGGGCGATGACGGAGTCGGCCGGGTCGCGGTCGACGCGGACCCGGAGCGAGCCGGTGCCGTTGAGGGTGCCGGCGAAGACCTCGTCGCCGGGGCGCTTGACCACCGGCAGGGGCTCGCCGGTGATCGTGGCCTGGTCGGCCTCGCTGGTGCCGTCCAGGACCGTGCCGTCGGCGCCGATCCGCTCCCCCGGACGGATCAGCAGGACGTCGCCGACGGCGAGGTCGGCGGTCGGCACGGTCTCCTCGGTGCCGTCGGCGCGGACCCGGGTCGCGGTGGCGGGCGCCAGGTCGAGCAGGCCGCGCACCGAGTCGGCGGTGCGGGCGGTGGCCAGGGCCTCCAGGGCGCCGGAGGTGGCGAAGATGACGATGAGCAGGGCGCCGTCGAGGACCTGGCCGATCGCGGCCGCGCCCAGGGCGGCGACGATCATCAGCAGGTCGACGTCGAGGGTCTTCTCGCGCAGGGCGCGCAGCCCTTCGAGGGCCGGCTCCCAGCCGCCGGTCACGTAGGCGACCGCGTACGGGATGCCGTAGGCCCACACGGGCGCGCCCCCGAGGTCGAGCGCGAGGCCCACCAGGAAGGCGACCAGCGCGGCGAGCGCCCAGCGGGCCTCGGGGAGGGCGAGGACGCGGGTGCGGCGGCGCGGCGGCGTCAGGGAGCGGACAGGGGTCGTCTGAGGAGCGAGAGTCGCGGACACATCGCCCCACCATACAGGAACACATGAAGACTCATTCATTCGTTCATATGCGGTGAGTAAGATACTCGCCATGGGTCATGGAGCCGTCACCAGCGCGCAGAACGCCCCCGAGCGCGTCCGTCTCGACGCGGACAACGTCGCCAAGGTGGCCACCACGCTCCAGGCCCTGTCCACCCCGTCCCGGCTGCTGATCCTCGCCCGGCTGCGCGAAGGGCCGCTGCCGGCCACCGAGTTGGCCGCCGAGGTGGGCATGGAGCAGTCGGCGTGCTCCCATCAGCTGCGGCTGCTGCGCAACCTGGGCCTGGTGGTGGGCGAGCGCCGCGGCCGGTCGGTGGTGTACGCGCTGCACGACCACCACGTGGCCGAACTCCTCGACCAGGCCGTCTACCACGTGGAGCATCTGCGCCTGGGGATCAGCGACGCGGCGGAGTAGCGGACGCGGCCGACGGCGGCGCGGCCGGTGTCCACGCCGTCAGCGCCCACAGCACGACCACGTCGATCGCCACCATGACCAGCGCCCACAGCGGCGCGTACGGCAGGAACAGGAACTGCCCGACCAGGCTGAGCGTGACCAGGGCGAGTCCGGCGGGCCGCGCCCGGGACGCGCCGGTGAGAACGCCCCAGCCGGTCACGGCGACCAGGGCGCCCACGACGATGTGGATCCAGCCCCAGCCGGTGAGGCGTACTTCGTAGACGTACCCGCCGATCCGGGCGTAGACGTCGTCCTCGGCGACGGCCGCGATCCCCTGGAGCACGGCCATGACGCCGCCGCACAGCATCAGCACCCCGGCGAGGGTGCCGGTGCCCTGGCCGTGGTGGTGGCCGGAGGGCGGGGCGGGCGCGTCGGTGGTGCCGCGCCGGCGCTCGGCCGTCCAGGCGGTGCCGATCTCGCCCTGCGGCGGAGCGGCCTGGCGCGGCCGGTGCGGCTGCTCGCTCATCCCGCTGTCCGTTCTCTCCGGGTCCGGCCGCCCCGGTCGGGCGGCGCCGGCCCCGGGGGAAGAACGGGGCCGGTCGACGCCAGCAGACAGCGCGGGCGGCGGACGGGCGAGCGGGTGCGGGCCGTCCGGGTGAACGCGGTCCGGCCGCGGGGTGCGGGAGCCGGTGCCGTCCGGAAGCCGGTGCCGGGTCCGGAGGCCGGTGGCAGGCCCGGAAGCCGACGCCGGGTCCGGACGCCGGTGGCAGGCCCGGAAGCCGACGCCGGGTCCGGACGCCAGTGGCAGGCCCGGAAGCCGGTGCCGGGTCCAGACACCGGTGGCAGGCTCGGAAGCCGGTGTGCGGGGCAAGCCGATGCGCCGAACGCGGCACCCGGTGCCGGGGTCAGAAGTTGATCATGTGTCCGGCCAGGCCGTGCACCGCCTCCTTCACCGCCTCCCCCAGCGTCGGATGGGCGTGCACGTTGCGGGCCACCTCGTGGACGGTCAGGTCCCACTGCTGAGCCAGGGTCAGCTCGGGCAGCAGCTCGGTGACGTCCGGGCCGATGAGGTGGCCGCCGATCAGCTCGCCGTGCGTGGCGTCGCTGATCAGCTTGACGAACCCGGTGGAGTCGCCGAGGCCGTGCGCCTTGCCGTTCGCGGTGAACGGGAACTTGGCGACCTGCACGTCGTATCCCAGGTCGCGGGCCTGGGCCTCGGTGAAGCCGAAGCTGGCGATCTGCGGCTGGCAGTAGGTGGCGCGCGGGATCATCGCGTAGTCGAGTTCCATGGTCTCCGCGTCCGCGATGGTCTCGGCGGCGACCACGCCCATCGCCTCGGCGGCGTGCGCCAGCATCAGCTTCGCGGTGACATCGCCGATGGCGTAGATGTGCGGCACCGAGGTGCGGCAGCGGGCGTCCACGTCGATCGCGCCCCGGTCGGTGAGCTTCACCCCGGTCCGCTCCACCCCGTAGCCCTCGACGTTCGGGGCGAAGCCGATCGCCTGGAGCACCTTGTCAGCCTCCAGGACCCGCTGGGAGCCGTCCTGGGCGGTGACGGTGACGCGGACCTGCGGGCCGGACTCGTCGATGGCGTCGACGCGGGTCGAGGTGAGCAGGTCGATGCCGAGCCGGCGGTACTGCTTGGCGAGTTCCGCGGAGACGTCGGCGTCCTCGGTGGGGGCGACCCGGTCCAGGAACTCGACGATCGTGACCTTCACGCCGTAGTGGTGCAGGACGTACCCGAACTCGATGCCGATGGCGCCGGCGCCCGCGATGACGATCGAGCGGGGCAGGTCATCGGCGAGGATCTGCTCCTCGTACGTCACCACGCGCGCGCTGCGCTTGGTGCCGGGCAGCAGCCTCGGGGTGGCGCCGGTGGCGATGACGCAGTCGTCGAAGCCGATGGTGCGGGTGGTGCCCTCGTAGTCGGTGACCTGGAGGGTGTGCGGGTCGAGGAAGACGCCGCGGCCGTCGAACTCCGCGATCTTGTTCTTCTTCATCAGGTAGTGGACGCCCTTGACCCGGCCGTCGGCGACCTTGCGGCTGCGCCGGAACGCCTCCCCGTAGTCGAAGGTGATCGGCGAGTCCGACCTGATGCCGAAGGTCTTCGCCTCGCGGGTGACGATGTGCGCGAGTTCCGCGTTGCGCAGCAGGGCCTTGGTGGGGATGCAGCCGACGTTCAGGCAGACGCCGCCCCAGTACTTCTCCTCGACGACGGCGACGCGTCTGCCCAGCTGGGCGGCGCGGATGGCGGCGACGTACCCGCCGGGGCCGGCGCCGAGTACGACGACGTCGAAGCGCTCGTCCTGCTCAACCATGCGCGAGGTCCCTTCGGTGCGGTGCGAGCGGTGGGTGCCAGTCCGGATTGTTCCGCCCCGCCCGCCTGCCCGCCACCGGCCGGGACACGGCACCACCCGCCCGTGCCGCTGCCCGTGCCCCGCCCGTCCCGGTACCCGTGCCCCGCCCATGCCGGTACCCGTGCCCCAGCCGTGCCGGTACCCGTGCCCCGCCCGTGCCGGTACCCGTGCCGCTACCTCCGGCGGTGCGCGCCGCCGCCCCCTGCGCGGCGCATCCGCCGCCGTACGACGGCCAGGTCCACGGCGGCGACCACGGCGAGCACGGCGCAGACGACCGCGAGGACGGTCAGCGGGCCGCTGCCCGGGCTGTCACCGGGTGCCGAGTCCGCCGCCCAGAGGCCCAGCAGGACGGCGGCCGCGGCAAACAGCGGCAGGAACGCGGCGCTCAGCAGCAGCCGCAGGCGCAGTGCGCTGCGCGCGGTGGCGGGTTCGGTGCCGGTGCGGTTTCCCGGCGGGGCGTGGTCGTGGTGCACGGCGGGTCTCCTCACGGCCGTGACGGCCGCGTCAGCGGTTGGGGGCCGCGCGGCTGATGTCGGCGAGGGCGGAGTGCGGGTCCTCGGTGGTGGCGAGGTCCCCGAGGGTGACCATGCCGACGGGGCAGCCGCCGTGCTCCACGACGGGCAGCCGGCGCAGGGCGTGCCGCCGCATCAGCTCCACGGCGTGGTCGGTGGTGTCGTCCGGGTCGAGGGTGATCACGGGCGGCCGGGTGCACAGCGAGCCGACGGTGGTGACCCGCGGGTCGCGGCCCTCGGCGACGGCCCGGACCGTGATGTCCCGGTCGGTGAGGACCCCGAACAGATCACAGTCGTAGGCCACGAGGACATCGCCGATGTTCTGCTCGCGCATGACCCGGGCGGCCTCGGTGAGGGTCGTCATGGGTTCGACGGCGGTCGCGCCCGGCGACATCACGTCCCGCACGTGCCTGGTCGTGGCGGTCATCGCGGTACCTCCTAAGCCTGTGTGCAGGGCCTTGAGGACGTCGTCGTCGGTGAGCTGGCCGAAGTCGTCGTACCAGAGGCCCACCGCGTGGAAGGGGCTCGGCCGCAGCAGGCAGACGACGTCGTCGGCCTCGTGGCGCAGCAGCTCGACCGCCTCGTGGGAGGCCACGGGCACGGCCACGACGATCCTCTCCGGCTGCCGGCGGCGCACCGCGTGCACGGCGGCGCGGGCGGTGGCGCCGGTGGCGAGGCCGTCGTCGACGAGGATGACGGTACGGCCCTCCAGCTCCGGCGCGGGGCGGCCCTGGCGGTAGCGCTCCTCACGGCGGCGCAGCTCGGCCCGCTCCCGCTCCACCACGGGGGCGAGGTCGTCCTCGGTGAGGCCGGTCTGCTCCAGGGACCGCCGGTCGAACAGCGGCGGCTCGTCGCCGGCGAGGGCGCCGACGCCGTACTCCTCGTGGGACGGCACGCCGATCTTGCGGACCACGAGCACGTCGAGGGGTGCGCCGAGGGCGCGGGCGGCCTGCTCGGCGACGGTGACACCACCGCGCGGCAGGGCGAGGACGACGGGGTGCGGGAGGAGGCCCTTCTCCTGGAGGATGCGCAGATGCTCGGCCAGCTCTCGGCCGGCGTGCGCGCGGTCGTGGAACCGTGCCGTCATGTGTCCGCCCCCGTCCGGTCCGTGTTCCGGTGCGTCTGGTGCTCGGCCGCGCGGGCCGGTCGCTCACTCGCCGGTGCCGCTGGTGCCGTCGGTTCCGCTACTTCCGTCGGCTCCGCTGCTTCCGTCGGCTCCGCTGCTTCCGTCGGTTCCGTTGCTTCCGTTGCTTCCGTTGCTTTCGTCGGTTCCGCTGTTCCCGACGGTTCCGTTGCCGGTGCCGTTCGTCCGGTCGCCGGGTCCGTCCCGCCGTCCGTCCCACTGTCCGCCCCGCCGTCCGTCCCGCCGATCCGCAGGCGGCGCCGTTTCGGTGTCGCGGACTTGGGCAGCCGGACCCGCAGGACGCCGTCGGTCAGCTCCGCCTCGGCCCGCTCAGGGTCGGCTCCCGCGGGCAGGGTGGTGCGGTAGAGGAAGCGGCCGTCGGGCCGGGAGAGGGTGCGCGCCCGCTCCTCCTCGCCGAGTTCACCGGAGATCCGCAGTTCGTGTGCGTCGACGTCGACGGCGATCCGCTCGCGCGGGACGCCGGGCAGCCGGGCGCGGATCTCGTAGGCGTCGTCGGTCTCCTCCTCCTCGACCGCGGGCCCCCAGGCGACGCCGCCCCAGGCCGGCGCGGTGCCGCGGTCGCCGGCGCGGTCCTGGTCCGTGTCACGCCGCAGCCGCCGCAGCTCCGCGAGCGGGTCCCAGTCCCACGGTCCGCCGCCCCGGCCGGGCCCCCGCCGCGGCTCCAGGGGGCCGCCGCCACGCCGCGCAGGCGTGTTCATGGCACGCCTCCCTTCTGTGAGGTCCCTCAGGAGCCCCGGGTTTCCCCCGCGGCACGAACCACACGCGCCGTCCCGCGCGGTGTCGTCCTACGGTGGAGAGATGGGCGGCGATGTCGTGACGCTGTTCCTGTGCGGGGACGTGATGCTCGGGCGCGGCGTCGACCAGATCCTCGCGCACCCCGGTGATCCGGGGCTGCGGGAGGAGTACGTCCGTGACGCCCGCGGCTATCTGGCGCTGGCGGAGGCGGTGAACGGGCCGGTGCCCGCGCCGGTGGACCCCGCGTGGCCGTGGGGCGAGGCGCTGGCGGTCCTGGCCGAGGCGGCGCCCGCGGCGCGGATCGTGAACCTGGAGACGGCCGTGACGGCGGACGGTGCGTTCGCGCCCGGCAAGGCGGTGCACTACCGGATGCACCCGGCGAACCTGCCCGCCCTGACGGTGGCCCGCCCCGATGTGTGCGTGCTGGCCAACAACCACGTCCTGGACTTCGGCCGGCGGGGCCTGGCGGAGACCTTGGAGGCGCTGGCCGGCGCGGGGCTGCGGACGGCGGGCGCGGGCCGGGACGCGGACGAGGCGTACGCGCCCGCCGTGATCGACACCGGCTCAGGTGCCCGGGTGCTGGTCTTCGCGCTGGGCATGAGGTCCAGCGGGATCCCGCCGGGCTGGGCGGCGACCGCGGAGCAGTCCGGCGTGGCCTATGTGCCGGCGCCCACTCCCCCGGCCGCCGAGGCGGTCGTACGCCGGGTGCGGGAGGCCAGGCGCCCCGGCGACCTGGTGGTCGTCTCCGTGCACTGGGGGTCCAACTGGGGTTACCGCGTACCGCAGGAGCAGGTCCGTTTCGCGCACGCGCTCGTCGACGGCGGGGTGGACGTGGTGCACGGCCACTCCTCGCACCACCCCCGCCGGATCGAGGTGTACGGGGAGCGGCCGGTGCTGTACGGCTGCGGCGACTTCATCGACGACTACGAGGGAATCACCGGCCACGAGGAGTACCGCGACGACCTGCGGCTGGCCTTCCTGGTCTCCCTCGACGCGGGGACGGGACGGCTGGCCGGGCTGCGCATGGTCCCGTTCCGGGCGCGGCGCCTGCGGCTGGAGCACCCGGCCGCCGACGACCGCGCCTGGCTGCACGCGACGCTCGACGGGATCGCCGTCGGCGCCGAGGTCGTGCCCGGGCCGGGCGGCACCCTCGAAGCGCGCTGGTGACGCCTCACCCCTCGGTGGCCGTGGGCCTGCGGGAGAGCCGCATCGCGTCCTCGACGTCCGCGAGGGGCCGCAGCCGGTAGGTGTAGGAGTAGTCGCGGTCGGCGAACAGCTTGTACTCGTCGTGGGTGTGGGCGCCCCAGCTGTTGTCGCCGCCGACGCCCATCTGCCGGTGGCTGACGCGCAGGACGACCTCCTCGCGCGGGGTGAGCTGGTAGTCGTGGCGCACGCCGTCGGACAGGTCCTCGGGGGTGAAGTGGGAGGCGTTGACCTCCAGCAGTCCGTCGCCGGTGACCAGCAGTCCGGCGCCGCTGTCGTCGGTGAGGGCGATCCAGCGGACGTCGGTCTTGTTGCCGTTCTCCTGGGGGCGGATGTACGGCGTCCACTGCCCGGCGACGGTGCCGGAGTACACGCCGACGTCGGTGCCGTTGTTGCGGTCCCAGTGGTTCTCCTCGGGACCGCGCCCGTAGTAGCGCAGCAGCTCCAGGCGGCCGGGCAACAGGAGCAGGGCGCCGACCTCGGGGATGTACGGCAGGTTGGGCGCGCCCGGGTGCAGGGTGTGGTCGACCTTGATCTCGCCGTTGCCGAAGACGGTGTAGGTGGTGGTGAACGTGGAGGCGACGGTGGTCGGGAGGGTGCCGGTGACGGTGACCTCGACGGCCTTGTCGCCGAGGGTGCGCGCCCGGACGTCCGACACGGTGCGGCGGGCTCCGGCGTCGCGCCAGGTCTGGTTGCGGATGTGCTGGCCGTTGCCCTTGTCGTTGTCGGTGGGGGCCCGCCAGAAGTTGGGGGCGGGCCCGGAGAGGATCAGGGGCTTGCCGCCGGCCTCGTAGGAGGTGAGGACGCCGGCGCGCTTGTCGATGGTGACGGAGAAGGCGGCCCCCGTGACGGTGATCTCGCGGTCGCCGTCGGTGTGGCGCAGCGCGGGCACGCTGTCCAGCGGCACGGGGGTCACCTCGGGGGCGCCGGCGTCGAGGGGGATCTGCTGCCGGGCGATCTCGAAGCCGCGCGCGGCCCACGGGGTGGGCTCCCTGGTGGTGAAGGACAGCTCGAGGAAGAACTCGGTGCCGGGCGGCGGGTCCTGCGGGAGCCGTACGGGCAGGGTGATCCGTTTCGTGGACAGGGGCGGTACGTCGAGCTGGTCCCGGGTGAGTCTGCCGCGCTGGACGGTCTCGCCGTCGGCGACGAGGGCCCAGTGGCCGTCGTAGGCGCGGAGGTTGGTGAACAGGTACTCGTTGGTGAGGGTGACCGCGCCGGGGCCGCCGTCCGCGGGGGCGGCGCCCACGGCCTGGTGGACGCGTTTGATCTCGGCGGCCTTGCCGGTGTGGCCGCGGTCGGCGGTGACGATGCCGTCGGCGACGAAGTTGCCGTCGTTGGGGTTGTCGCGCCAGTCGCCGCCGTAGGCGAAGAAGGTCTTCTCGCGGGGCTTCTTCTCGGTGCGGACGGCGGTGGCCGCGTCGAACCAGAACCGTACGCCGTCGTCGCCGGGGCCGCGCTCGGCGGAGGCGAGTTCGGCGGCGGTGAGGGCGCGGGCGTAGACGCGGGCGCGGCGGATGGTGCCGCTGAACTCGCGGGTCTGGTGGTCGGCGTCGGTGGCGAGGGCGAGGGGCGCCGTGGTGCTGCCGGGCCGCCGGGTGGTGGTGCGGGTGGCCCGGACCCGGCCGTCGACGTGGAGGGTGAGGGTGCCGGCGTCGGCGTCGTAGACGCCCGCGACATGGTGCTCGCGGCCGGTCCAGTCGTCGGGCAGCGCCCAGCTCGCGGTGATCCACTGGCCGTCGCCGTGGATGAAGAACTCCAGGTTCCGGTTGGTCTGCTTCAGGGCGTACTGGGTGTCGCCCTTGGCGAGGATGGGCTGGTGGTAGCCGAGGACGTGCGGGGTGATCCAGGCCTCCAGCGTGAGCGAGCCGGTGAGGTCCAGGCGCTCGTCGCGGGGGAAGACGGTGCCGCCGAAGACGCCCTTCGTCCGGTCGAAGGTGCCGCCGGGGGCCATGATCTCGCCCTGGAGGCGGGCGGGGCCGGTCTCGGTGAGGAGGATGCGCGGGGGGACGGGCCAGGTCAGCGACTGGTCGGCGAAGTCCCAGATCCAGCCGCCCTGGAGGACGTCGTGACGGCGGACGAGGTCCCAGTACTTCTTGAAGTTGCCGTTGGAGTTTCCCATCGCGTGGGAGTACTCGATCATCACGTACGGCCGGGTGTCGGCGGTGTCCTTGGCGCGGGCCTCGACGCGCTGCGGGGTGTCGTACATCTCGGAGCGGATGTCGCTGATGCCCGGGCGGTCGTCGCCCTCGTACTGGATGACGCGGGTGGGGTCGTAGGAGCGGATCCAGTCGTGCATGGCGGTGAAGGTGGAGCCGCCGCCGGCCTCGTTGCCGAGGGACCAGATGACCACCGAGGCGTGGTTCTTGTCGCGGTGCACCATGTTCTGCGCGCGGGCGAGGCAGGCCTCGGTCCACTCGGGGTGGTCGCCGGGGTACTCGTCGCGGATGCCGTGGGTCTCCAGGTTGGTCTCGTCGACGAGGTAGAGGCCGTACTCGTCGGCGAGTTCGTACCACACCGGGTTGTCGGGGTAGTGCGAGGTGCGCACGCTGTTCATGTTGAGCCGCTTGATGAGGCGGATGTCGCGCACCATGTCCGCGCGGGTGAGCGCCATGCCGCGGTCGGGGTGCATCTCGTGGCGGTTGGTGCCGCGGAAGGAGACCGGCTTGCCGTTGATCCGCATCAGCCCGTCCTTGAGCGCGAACTCGCGCAGGCCCACGCGGTGCGAGAGGGTCTCGGTCACCTTTCCGGCGGGGTCGCGCAGCTGGAGGACGGCGGTGTAGAGGTAGGGGTCCTCGGCGGACCACAGGCGGGGTTCGGGGACGGCCCGGACGGCCTCGACGGTGGTCTCGCCGCCGGCCGGGACGTCGGCGGACTGCCGGAGGGGGCGGCGCCAGACGGGCCGGCGGTCGGCGTCGTAGAGCGTGATGTCGACGGTGTACCGCCCGGGCGAGCCGTCGGGCCGCCGCTCCGGTCCGCCGGTCGGTGCGCCGTAGTCGCGGATGTGGGCGGTGACCTTCAGTTCGGCGGCGGTGCAGTCGGCGCTGAGCGGGGTGTCCAGCTTGAAGTCGCGCAGGTGTACGGACGGCGTGGAGTAGAGGTAGACCGAGCGGAAGATGCCGCTCAGCCGGATCATGTCCTGGTCCTCCAGCCAGTCGCCGTCCGAGTAGCGGTAGACCTCCACCGCGATCTGGTTGGTGCCGGGCTTCAGGTGCGGGGTGATGTCGTACTCGGCGGGCGTGTACGAGTCCTCGTGGTAGCCGGCGAGCTTGCCGTTGATCCACACGTAGTGCGCCGACTTCACGCCCTCGAAGTGCAGGAAGGTGCGGCGGCCGGTCCACGAGCGCGGGACGGTGAAGGTGCGGCGGTACTGGCCGACCGGGTTGTAGCGGGTCGGCGCGGCGGGCGGGCGCGGTTCCTCGCCGAGGCCGTTGGGGCCCCAGTAGGGGTAGGTGATGTTGAGGTAGACCGGGCGGTCGTAGCCGTGCAGCTGCCAGACGGAGGGGACGGGCAGGGTGTCCCAGCCGCTGTCGTCGAGGTCCGTGCGGTGGAAGTCCGGGTCGCGGTCGTCGGGGCGGTCGGCGTAGGCGAACTTCCAGGTGCCGTCGAGGCTGAGGCGGTACGGCGAGCGGGTGCGGTCGGCGTCCAGGGCCTGGCCGGGACCGGCGTACGGCATCAGTGTGGTGTGCGGCGGTTCGGTGCCGAGCCGGAAGACGTCGATGCGGCCGTTCCACTCGGTGCCGTCGGGTGCGGCGAGGGGGCCGGTGGCCGGCGTGGCGGCGGGCCGGCCGTGGGCGTGCGCCGTGCCGGGCGGCGTGGACAGGGCGAGCGCGCCGAGGACGGCGGCGCCGCCTTCGAGCAGTCGGCGGCGGCTGACGACCGGGCGGTGGTGGCGGTCGGCGGGCGGTTCGGGGCGGTGGGCGTGCGGCGCGTGCGGGTGCGGCATGACCGTGACCTTCCTCGGGGGTGAACCACTCAACTCGCGGGCCCCAGGGGACTTCTGAGCCGCAGTCACACTAAAACTCCAACAGATTCGAAGCAATGACGCCGTCGTTGTGTGTGCGATTCTGTTGGGCCAGTCGGCCGATATCCGACCCTTACGACCCCCTGCCGTCCACTGCGGTCCCTGACGGCCCGCGCTGTGGCGCAGCCCACACCCTCCGGCGGAAGAAATTCCCGCGCCACGCTGATCGAACGGCCCGGCTTTTGCGTACCTCCTGGCGTACCACCCGCTCGCGTCTGGAGGCAGCATGCGGATGTCCCGCAACACGGCAGGAAGCGTCTTCGTGTTCGGCGCGCTGGGTCTGACCCTGGCGGCGCTGGCGTATCCCGCCATGCTCGGAGTGGAGAACACGTCCACGACGGCGGACCGCATCATCGCCAACACCCGCTACGGTCCGCTGACCGAGGCCGACCGTGACTTCGTGGTGAAGGTGCGGGCGGCGGGGCTGTGGGAGTACCCGCTGGGCGAGCTGGCGATGGAGCGGGGCACCACGCCGGAGATGAAGGAGGCCGGCGCGCATCTGATCGTCGGTCACGCCCGGCTGGACGAGACATGCCGCCGGATCGCGCCGGAGCTGGGCATCACCCTGCCCAACCAGGCCAGTCCCCAGCAGCAGCAGTTCGTGGCGACGGCGGCCGCGGAGAACGGCCGGCAGTTCGACTCGACGGCGGTCACCATCATGCGGGTGACGCACGGGCAGATCTTCCCGGTCGTCGCCAAGGTCCGCGCGAACACCCGCAACAGCCTGGTGCGGCAACTCGCCGACCAGGCCAACGACACGGTCCTGGACCACATCACCGTTCTGGAGAAGACCGGGCTGGTCAATCACGAGCAGGTCAACTTCCAGCAGACCTCCCCGCCGAAGCTCCCCCAGGAGCAGCTGACCCCGCCCCCGCCGCAGCCGGGCGCGCCGGTGCTCGCGCTGGAGCCGCGGCCGAACCTGAACATCAACACGGCGGCGCCGTCACCCTCGCCGACCCCCGCGCCGACCTCCCGCTGAGGAGCCGTCCGGGTTATTCCCGCGCATCCATCGGCCTGCCTATGCCGGACATCGGATTCATCATTGGAAAAGCCCCCGCGGGCAGGCCTAACGTCGACGACATCCTGAGCACCCCCCTTCCGGGAGAAACAGCATGTCGAAGATCCTTTTCGTGATGACCGGCGCCGACCACTTGACGCTCGCCGACGGCACCCTGCACCCCACCGGCTTCTGGGCCGAGGAGGCCGTCGCACCGTACGAGGCGTTCAAGGCCGCCGGACACGAGATCGTCGTCGCGACGCCGGGCGGGGTCGTGCCGACGGTCGACAAGGCCAGCCTGGCCGCCGAGGTCAACGGGGGCCAGGAGGGCGCCGACCGGATCGCGGCGGCGCTGGCCGCGATGACCGAGCTGGAACGGCCCGTCCGGCTGGAGGACGTCGTCCTCGACGAGTACGCGGCCGTCTTCTACCCCGGCGGTCACGGCCCGATGGAGGACCTGGCCGTCGACGAGACCTCCGGCCGGCTGCTGGTCGAGGCGCTCGACTCCGGCAAGCCGCTCGGTGTCGTCTGCCACGGCCCGGCCGCGCTGCTCGCCGCCACCCGCGAGGACGGCTCCAACGCGTTCGCCGGCTACCGCGTGGCCGCCTTCACGGACGCCGAGGAGGTGCAGGGCGGCCTCGCCGACAAGGCGAAGTGGCTCCTGCAGACCCGTCTCACCGAGGCCGGTCTCGACGTCCGCGCCGGTGAGCCGTGGGCCCCGAACGTGATCGTGGACCGCAACCTCGTCACCGGCCAGAACCCGGCGTCCTCCGCACCGCTGGCCGCGGAACTGCTGAAGAAGCTGGGCTGAGCGCGCCCGCAGGCGGCGGGACGCGGCGTCAGGCCGCGCCCGCCGCCTCCGCCGCGATGCGGTCGAACTGCGCGCCCATCGCCTCGGACAGGGCCCGCGCGGCGGAGAGGGGGCGGACCATGACGGTGAAGTCGTCGATGCGCCCCTCGTCGTCGAAGTGCAGGAAGTCGCAGCCGTGGATCCGCTTGCCGTTCACGGTGGCGGTGAACACGAAGGCGTGGTCGCGGCCGGCGGGGTCGGCGATCTCGCGCACGTAGGCGAAGTCCTCGAAGACGCGCATCACACCGCGCAGGATCGCCGCGGTGATGGCCTTGCCCTCGTACGGCTTGAAGGCGACGGGGCTGGTGAAGACCACGTCGTCCGCCAGCAGCGCCTCCAGCGCCCGGGTGTCGCGGTCCTCGACGGCCTTGCGGAACGGGTGCATGGGCGGACCGCCCCTCTCCATAGTCAACGAATTGAATAGGTGCACTGGAGAGTAGGGTGAGGTCATGGCTCTGCGCAATGCCGTGATGGCGGCCCTGCTGGAGGGAGAGGCCTCCGGGTACGACCTGGCCAAGAGCTTCGACGCCTCGGTGGCCAACTTCTGGACCGCCACACCCCAGCAGCTCTACCGGGAACTGGACCGCATGGAACGGGAAGGCCTGGTCAGCACGCGCGTGGTGCGCCAGGAGCGGCGCCCGGACAAGCGGATGTTCTCCCTCACCGAGGCCGGATACGCGGCCCTGCGCTCCTACGTCGCCGACCCGATCGGCAAGCCCACCGCGATCCGGGACGGCCTGCTGGTCAAGGTGCAGTGCGCCGACCTGGGCGACCTCGACGCCGTACGCGCGGACGTCGCGGAGCGCGTCGCCTGGGCGCGGGCCAAGCTCGCCCGCTACGAGCGGCTGCGGGAACGGCTGCTGCAGGGGCGGGACGAGGAGGAGTACCTGGCCCGCGCCGAGCGTGTCGGGCCGTATCTGACGCTGCTGCGCGGGGTGTCCTTCGAGGAGGAGAACATCCGCTGGGGCGAGCGGGCGCTGCGGGTGCTGGAGGCGCGCGCCCGGTCCCGTGGCGGTGCGATAGGGAACGACTAGGGTCGACCCTGTGAGACATAGGAATCCCGATGGCCCGGCGGGCGGCGCCCCCGAGGCGCCCGCGCCCCATCCGGCGGCGGACCTGAACCTGCTGCGCACCTTCCTGGCGGTGTACCGCTCGGGTTCGTTCACCGCCGCCGCGGGACTGCTCGGCGTGTCACAGCCCACCGTGACCACGCAGATCCGGGCGCTGGAACGGCAGTCGGGGCGGGAGCTGTTCCAGCGGCTGCCGCGGGGCGTCACCCCGACCGCCGTCGCGCACGATCTCGCCGCCCGGGTGGCCGCCCCGCTCGACGCGCTCGCCGCGGCCACCGGGCTGGAACCGGGTGCCGCCGAGCGGACCGCGCCGGTGCATCTGGCGGGGCCCGCCGAGCTGATGTGCCTGCGGGTGCTGCCGGCCCTCGCCCCGCTGACCGCCGAGGGGCTGCGGCTGCGGCTGACCCCCGGCCTGACCGACCCGCTGCTGGAGGAGCTGCGCGCCGGACACCACGACCTGGTCATCGCCACCTACCGGCCGCGCGGGCGCACCCTGACCGCCATGCCCCTGATGGACGAGGAGTTCGTCCTCGTCGCCGCGCCCCGGTGGGCCGGCCGGGCGGCGGACCGCGGCGCCGCCGACGGCCCCGACGCGCTGCGGGACGTCCCGCTCGTCTCGTACGCGGAGGACGTGCCCATCGTCCGCCGCTACTGGCGCCATGTCTTCGGCACCCGGCTGTCCCGGCCCGCCGCCCTCACCGTCCCGGATCTGCGCGGGGTGCTCGCCGCGGTCGTCGCGGGGGCCGGGTTCACCGTGCTGCCGCGCTACCTCTGCCAGGAGGAGCTGGCCTCGGGGGCGCTGGTGCCGTTGCTCGAACCGGAGGATCCGCCCATCAACACCGCCTATCTGGTCCAGCGCCCCGGCCGCCCCGACAACCCGGACGTGGTCCGGGTCCGCGATCTCCTCCTGGAGGCGGGCCGCACCTGGTGACGAGGGCCGGCCGCGCTCACCGCGCGGGGCCGAGGCTCCTCTCGACGACCGTGTGCGCTATCGGGGGCGGTCCCACAGGGCCAGGATCTCGTCGGCGAGCTCCACGACCGGCAGCGGGTCCCGGTCGCCGCGCACCTCGATGCCGGCGGCGAGCAGCCCCCGCGGCACGGCCCGCGCGCGCCCCTCGATGCCCGCGGCAAGCAGCCCCCGCGGCACGGCCCGCGCGTCGAGCAGGACCCGCCACTCGCGCGGCCCCGGCTCCAGGTACGTCGCGAAGTCGTGGACCGAGGTCACCGGGGGCCTCCGGCGGGTCTGTCGGCGCGGTCGGGGCAGTCGAGACGAAGCGGCCGCGAGCCTCCCGAGCACCACTGACAGCGCGGTCCCTCACACCGCGCTCGCGTCCACACGCGGGGTGGTCGGGCGCGCGGCCGGCTGGGGCTGGGGGAGGACGCCGCCCGAGATGTGAAGTCCCTCCGCGGGACGGCTCCCCTCGGCGAGGGCCCGGCCGAGCGGGGTCGCGGTGTGCCACACGGTGTTGGCCACCCGGCGGCTGAGGATCAGACCGGCCTCGCGCAGGACGGCGGCGTGCTCGCTGGCGGAGGCGGCCGAGACCCCCAGCCGCCGGGCGATCCCCCCTCCCGTCGTGCCGCCGGACGCCGTGACCTCCTCCAGGACCGCGGCGCGGGTACGCCCCAGGAGGCGGGCCAGAGCCACGGGGCCCGGCACCGCGGAGTCCTCCGTGAGGAGCTGCAGGCCGCGGTTCGCGGGGTAGACCAGCACGGGGTCCAGCCCGTCGTCGAGCAGCGTGACCGGCCTGCCCCAGCAGAAGTAGGAGGGGATCAGCAGCAGCCCCCGCCCGTTCAGGACCAGGTCCTGGCGCACCGGGTAGTCCACCTTGAGCACCGGCGGGTCCCAGCGGACCAGCGGATGGATGGTGCCCAGCAGCCGTTCCACGCCACCGTCGAGGAAGTCCCGCACGCGCATGGTGCGTTCGGCCTCGACCACGGCGCGTATGCGGTGCCACGAACGCGAGAGCACCCGCTGGTGGTACCGGAACATGGCCGCGCCCAGCTCGCGCATCGCCGCCGCGTCGCCCTCGGCCATCCGCCGCAGCCACGGCGTCTGCCCGCGCTGGGCGGCCAGCAGGGCCAGTTCGGCGCGCAGCCGCGCGCGGTCGACGCTCATCACGGCCTCCAGGGCCGACTCCAGGTCGGCGCCCGCGGCCGGGGTGAGGAAGTCGGGCGAGTAGCCGCGCGGCGGCGCCAGTTGGAGGAGCAGGGAGATCGACGGATCGGGGCCGGTCAGCGTCTCGGCCCGCCAGGGGCCGAACACGATGTGGTCCGGGGAACCGCCGAGCGCGTGCAGGCTCAGCAGCATTTCCCAGACCGGGTCCGGCTGCGGAGCGAGTCGCACCCGACCCAGATCCTCCGTGGAGAAATGGACGTGCAGCACAGGCAGTACCCCCCGTGGGCGACCAGCTGTCGACTGTCTGCCAAGAGTCTCACGCGGGTCTGACAGTCGTACGCGGCCGAAGACGCGGGCAGCGCCCACGGGGGTGTTTCGGGTGAGCCCGAAAGTGGGTGCGGGGTGACGGAGTCGTTGCCAGGCTGACGGTGACCAAGTGACGACCGAACGACGGTCCGTGTGCGGGAGAACCGCGCAGGCACGGGCCGGAGGAGACACCCACGGCAGGCGCCGCGGTCCTCGACCGGGACCGGAACACGGCGCCCCGCCGTCGGCCGTCGGGCCGGGGCCGCCGCACACGCCCCGCGCCCGCGGAGTGTTCACACAGCGGGTGAGGGGGAAACCGTGCGCGGATTCGGTGTGCTGTCGGTGCTGTTGCTCGGCGTACTCGTGGCCTGCGGGCCGGCCCGGGAGCCGGCCGCGCCGGACGCCGGGCCGGAGCGGGCGCTGCCGCGCGAGGTCACGGCCGAGGAGTCGGCGACGCTGCGCCGGGCCGAGCTGGTGCTGGAGCGGCGGTGCATGGCGCGGGCCGGGTTCGACCTCCCGCCCGTGCCCGAGCCGGCGCGGACCGGGCCTCCGCCGCCGCCGATGCGCCTCGTCCTCGCCGACACCGCATGGGCGCGCGAACACGGCTACGGCTCCCTGGTCGGCACTCCCGGACAGAGCGCCGCTGCCCGCGCGGAGGACCCGGTGGAGCGGTACGTCCGCGGCCTGACACCACAGCGGCGGGCGGCGGCGCTGCGCGCGTGGCAGGGCGGCGGCCGGGACACCGTCGAGGTGACGCTCCCCAGCGGCATGACCACCGGGCGCAGCACCCGCGGCTGCACCAGCGAGGCCCGCGGTGAGCTGTACGGCGACTTCCGCACGTGGTTCGGCGCCGACGCGGTGGACCGCGACGTCGTGTCGCTGGCCCTGAGCCGCGCGGAGGCCGATCCGGCGGTCACCGAGGCGCTGCGGGACTGGTCGGCATGCGTGGCCGGGCGCGGGCTGCCCCACGCCTCGCCGCACCGCCTGCGGGCCGCGCTGGGCACGTCGGCGCCCGAGGCCGAGGAGATCCGGTACGCCGTCGCCGAGGCCGACTGCGCGGTCTCCTCCGGCCTGGCGGAGGCCGCGGCGGACGCCGAGCGGCGGCACCTCTCCGCACTGCGCGCACAGTACCGGGCCGATGTCGCCAACGCCCGCGGCATGCGGCTGGCCGCCCTGCCGAAGGCGGAACGGATCGTCCGCGGCGAAGACCCGCCGCGGCAGGACACCTTGAGGGGACGAGGTACGACATGAACGGCATCAGGCAGTACGCACGCACCGCCCTGGCCCTGACGGCGGCGGCACTCGTCGGGCTCGCCGGCCCGGCGGTCCCCGCGGCGGCCGCGGGATCACCCGCGCCGAAGCCGGGCGCGCCGACCCCGGTACGGTCCGGGGCGGATCTGAGCACGGTGGCCGCGGCGGACGCGGACGGCTACCTCTACGCCTTCGACCTGCCCTACTTCGAGGGCGACTACTGCAAGTGGGACCGCAACGACGAGTGGTGGGGCGACGACTGCGGCGGCTTCAACGACCGGGCGACGTCCGTCTGGAACAACGGGTTCCCCGGCTACTACAGCGAGGTCGCGCTCAAGCGGGACATCAACCTCGGCACGAACCTGGCCCGGCTGTGCATCGAGGCCGGCAACTACTACGCCGACCTGTCCCTGGGCTACGAGAAGTTCCTCGACGGCATCCACGCCGACAACGCGATCAGCGGGCACTACTGGTTCACCGACGACGCGGACTACATCCACGACCCGCACTACGGCTGCTGACGCCCCGCGCGGTCCCCGGCGGCGCGGGTCGCCGCGCCGCCGGGGCCGTCCATCGCCCCGCACCCCACCCCGGACCGACGGTGAAACGAGGAGCCATGTCCGTCACGATCAACGAGCGCGCCACCTGGGGCAAGTACGCGAGCGAATCGACGCAGGAACACGCCTCGTCGCCCCCCAGACCCTCCACCCGTGACTGGACGGGACACATGGGGGTGTTCATCCACTATCTAGGAGCGGGAAGCACCAGCGACCTCGAGACGGAGGAGGACTGCCGGAGAGAGATCGCGAGCGTGTACGCGGACCATCTGCCGAAATTCGAGGGAGACATCGCGTACAACTTCCTCGTCTGCCGTCACGGCAACGTCTACGAGGGCCGCGGATACGAACGCGGTGAGGGAAACGGCGACGCCTACGTCGACGGAGTGGGGCGCAACACCGGCTTCTACTCCATCGTGGGCATGATCCGCTCCAACGACACCGTGGGCGAGGACATGCTGCGCGCGATGAGGGACCTGATCCACCATCTGCGCACCGAGGCTCCGAAGAGGACCGGCGGGATGATATTTCCGCACGGCCACGACTTCGACACCGCGTGCCCCGGCGACCTCGGTATGTACGCGATCCCGGGATCGACGATCGATCCCTCGGCGCCGTGGACGGGGGTGGGCGGCGACATCCACGTCTACCGGACGCAGAAGTGGGTGAACCGGACCTACCGCGACGCCCCCGGATACATCAAGTGCCCGGAGAACGGCCGTACCGGCTGGTCCACGGTGCTGTCGCTGACCCAGGGCCTCCAGCACGAACTCGGTATATCCCCGACGGTGCAGAACTTCGGTCCCGGGACCTTCAACGCGGTGAAGAACCGCTGGGTGATGCCGGACCGGGACCCCAGTGAGAACATCCAGCGGATCTACAACGGCGCCCTGTGGTGCAAGGGTTACTGGGCCTCGCTCGACCTCACCGGATGGGACGCCGACTCCCAGGAGTCGACGGAGCGCCTGTACCGGGACATGGGGCTGGACTACGCGGACGACGACAAGCGTCACGCCATGTGGCCGCACGTCGTGCGGGCCCTGATGCGGATGGACCAGTTCCGCAAGGTGCCCGGCGGTGACGACCACATCCGGGGCATCCAGCAGCGGCTGAACTCCCGCTACGTCGCGGGCATCGGCATTCCCGCGATGAATCTCGTGCCCTGCGACGGCGTCTACTCCCGCGACGTCCAGCAGGGGCTCATGATGGGCATCCAGTACGAGCTGGGCATCGCCATGGGCTCCATCAACGGGTACTTCGGTCCCGGCACGCAGGCCGCGCTCAAGGGAAAGGGCTCGGCCACCCTCACCGGAGACCTGCGCTACCTGTTCCGTGCCGCCTGCTACTTCAACTCGCCCACGTACACCGCGCAGGGAGAACGGGGATACCTCCCTCAGGACATCCCCATCGACGCCCAGACCGGCACCCATGTGGGGTGGCTGATGGACTTCCAGCGTTTCTCCCAGATCCCCGTCACGGGCCACAACGACTACACCACGTGGGCTCAGCTCCTCGTCTCCTCCGGTGACGTCGCGCGGGACGCGGCCGGCTGCGACTGCATCACCGAGATCACCGCCGAACGCGGGCGGCTGCTCAAGGCGAACGGCTACCAGATCGTCGGCCGGTACCTGGACGAGCATCTCGCGCCGGGCGACCCGTACTACCTCGGCAAGGCCCTCAAGCCGGGCGAGCCGCAGACCATCCTGAACGCCGGGCTGAGGTTCTTCCCGATCTTCCAGTACAACGGCACCCAGCTGGCGAACTTCACCTACGACAAGGGCTACGACCAGGGGAAGAAGGCCCACCAGAAGGCCGTCGAGCACGGCATCGGCGCCGGCACGTGCATCTACTTCGGGGTCGACTACGACGCGACGGACGAGGAGATCGGCACCCACGTGGTGCCCTACTTCAACGGCGTCAAGGCCGGACTCGCCGAGCTGGGCGGCCGGTACGCCTTCGGCGTCTACGGATCCCGCAACGTCTGCATCCGCGTCTCGGACGAGGCCGGGGCCCGCTGGTCGTTCGTCTCGGGGATGTCCTGGGGCTTCTCCGGGAACCTCGGCTTCCCCCTGCCGCGGAACTGGTCGTTCAACCAGATCAGGGAGTACGACTTCCAGCCCGGCTGGGGCCTGGACCACAACATCTGGCGCCAGGGGGGCGACCCCGGCGTCTCCGCCGTCACGCCCTGACCCGACGAGTGAGGACTCCACGATGATCAGCAGACGCAGTCTCCTGGGCGCCGTCGCGGGCGCCGGCGCGCTCACGCTCGTGCAGCACACCCTGACCCCCGCGCCGGCCGTCGCCGCCCCCGACGCCGCGGGCGGCACGGAACCGGACACCATCCGGTGGACGGGGAAGAGGTCCGCCAACGGCTGGCCGATCGACCCCGGCGCCATCGCCGCCTTCCGCGTCGAGGGCTCCGGGGTGCCGGTCCGCCTGCGCGAGGGGCACGCCGCCGCGGTGCTGCTGCACGTCGCGCGCCGCTGGCACTACGAGATCGCCCCGCTCGACTCCGGCGAGGGCGGCGGCATCACCGCCCACACCACCCGCCGCGACCTGGGGGCGGACTTCGAGTCGAACCACCTGTCCGGGACCGCCGTGGCCCTCCACCCCACCGCCTACCCACTGGCCGGGAGCGAGGGGCTGTGGCCCCACCAGGAGGCGATCGTGCGGGACATCCTCGCGGACTGCGAGGGCACCGTCGTCTGGGGCGGCGACCTCACCCCGGTGAAGGTCTCGCACTTCCACCTCGCCGCCCGGCCCGGCGACCGGACCCTGGCCCGTGTCGCCGCCCGGCTCGACACCGGCAGGCCCACGACCGCGCCCCGCGCCCAGACCGCCGGGACGGTCGCCGACCCGGCGGCGCCCGCTCGCCGTCTCAAGGCCCGCCGCCTGGAGCGCGCCCAGACCCGCTGAACCGCCGGCGCACAGCCGCCGGGAAGGCCGTGACCAGCGGCGGTGGTGGTGGTGCGGGAAACCCGCGCGCCCCTCAGCCGAGCTGCCGGGCGAACGCCGCGTACGCCCGGTCGTCGAAGAGGACGAAGCGGACCTCCTCGACCGGGGTCGGGGTGGCGCGGACCGTCTCGACGGCGATGCGGGCGGCGTCGTCCATCGGCCAGCGGTAGACCCCGGTGGAGATCGCCGGGAAGGCGACCGTGCGGGCGCCCAGTTCACCGGCCACGCGCAGGGACTCGCGGTAGCAGGAGGCGAGGAGGGCGGAGCGGTCCTCGGTGGCGGACCAGACGGGGCCGACGGTGTGGATGACCCAGCGGGCGGGCAGCGCGCCCGCGGTGGTGGCGACCGCCTGTCCGGTGGGCAGACCCTTGCCGTAGCCCGAGGCGCGGAGCGCGCGGCACTCCTCCAGGATCGCGGGGCCGCCCCGGCGGTGGATGGCGCCGTCGACGCCTCCGCCGCCGAGGAGGGAGGAGTTGGCCGCGTTGACGAGGGCGTCGGCGCTCTCGCGGGTGATGTCGCCCTGGACGAGGGTGAGGGTGGTCATGGCGTCTGCCTCAGCCTTCTCCAGACGGCCTTGGCCGCGTTGTGGCCGGACATGCCGTGCACGCCGGGGCCGGGCGGGGTGGCCGACGAGCAGATGAAGACCGCCGGGTGCGGGGTGCGGTACGGCGCCAGGGACAGCCGGGGGCGCAGCAGGACCTGGAGTCCGGAGACCGCGCCGGTGGCGATGTCGCCGCCGACGTAGTTGGCGTTGCGGGCGGCGAGTTCGGGCGGGCCGGCGGTGGCGCGGGCGAGGACGCGGTCGCGGAACCCGGGGGCGAAGCGCTCCAGTTGGCGTTCGAGGGCGTCGGTGAGGTCGCCGGTCCAGCCGTGCGGGACGTGGCCGTAGGCCCAGAAGACGTGCTTGCCGGCGGGGGCGCGGGTGGGGTCGACGACGCTCGGCTGCACGGTGATCAGGAAGGGGCGCTCGGGGGCGCGGCCCTCACGGGAGGCGGCGCGCAGGGCGGCGCCGATCTCCGCGCTGTCGGCGCCGATCTGGACGGTGCCGGCCCGGCGGGCCTCGGGCGCGGTCCACGGGACCGGGCCGTCCAGCGCGTAGTCGATCTTGAAGGCTCCGGGGCCGTACCGGTAGTGGTCGTAGAAGCGGCCGAAGCCCGCGATCCGGGCCAGGGCGGTGGGCGAGGTGTCGAAGACGTAGGCGCGGGCGGGCGGCAGGTCGTCGAGGCGCTTGACCTCGTAGTCGGTGTGGATCGCGCCGCCGAGGTCCTTCAGGTACGCGGCGAGGGCGTCCGAGAGGGACTGGGAGCCGCCCTGGGCGACGGGCCAGCCGCGGGCGTGCGCGGCGAGGGCGAAGACCAGGCCGATGGCGCCGGTGGCCACCCCGGTGAGGGGGGCCATGACGTGGGCGACGAGTCCGGCGAAGAGGGTCTTGGCGCGCTCGTCGCGGAAGCGGCGGGTCAGCCAGGTGGACGGGGGCAGACCGGCGAGGCCGAAGCGGGCGAGGGTCACCGGGTCGCGCGGGAGCGCGGTGAGCGGCAGGGACATGAAGTCCCGGACCAGCGTGTCCCACCGGGGCAGGAACGGCTCGACCAGTCTGCGGTACGCGCCCGCGTCGCGCGGGCCGAAGGAGGCGGCGGTCTCGGCGACCGAGCGGGCCAGCACGGCCGCGGTGCCGTCCGGGAAGGGGTGGGCCATGGGCAGCTCCGGCTGGAGCCAGCGCAGGCCGTACCGCTCCAGCGGGAGGGCGCGGAAGGCCGGGGAGTTGATGCCGAGCGGGTGGGCGGCGGCGCACGGGTCGTGCCGGAAGCCGGGGAGGGTCAGCTCCTCGGTGCGGGCGCCCCCGCCGACGGTGCCCCGGGCCTCGAACAGGGCCACGGAGAAGCCCCGGCGGGCCAGTTCGACCGCAGCCGTCAGGCCGTTCGGCCCCGCCCCCACCACGACCGCATCGAAGATCGACGGCACCTTCGGACTCCTTCGTCAGCCGACGGGCACTGGACTTTCAGGATATGCCGCGGGACTGCCACTCCCCCGCGGCGGGGCCAGGCGGCGGACCGCTCGTCACGGCGAGGCCAGCAGGGCGGCGATCCGGCGGGCCGTCGCCGCGTCGCGGGCGGCGGTGAACGGCAGGTCGTTGCCCCCGGTGATGCGGAACGGCTCGCCGGTGCGGGTCAGATGGGCGCCGCCCGCCTCCTCGACGAGCAGCAGGCCCGCCGCGTGATCCCAGGCCGCCTCCCAGGAGAAGGCGACGGCGTCGGACTCGCCGCGGGCGACGGCCAGATACTCCAGTCCGGCCGAGCCGCACGGGCGCGGGGCGACGCCCTCGGTGCGCAGGGCGAGCAGGGCCCGCTTCTGTTCGTCCGTGGTGTAGTCCGGGTGGGAGGTGGCGACGCGCAGGTGCCGGCCGGGCGTGGGCGGGCCCGCGTACAGCCGCTCGCCGTCGAGGAAGGCGCCCTGTCCCCTTACCGCGGTGGCGAGTTGATCGCGGGCGGGCGCGAACGTCCACGAGGCGTGCAGCACGCCGTGCCGGGCGAGCGCGACGAGGGTGCAGAAGCCGTCCTCGCCGTGCACGAACTGCCGGGTGCCGTCGACGGGGTCGACGATCCACACCGGCGCGTCGCCCCGTATCGCCTCGTAGGTCGCCGGGTTGGCGTGCACCGCCTCCTCGCCGACGACGACCGATCCGGGCAGCAGGGTGCGCAGCGCCTCGGTCAGATGCAGCTCCGCCTTGCGGTCGGCGTCCGTCACCAGGTCGTGCGGGCCGCTCTTCTGGTCGACCTCGTGCGCGGCGAGTTGCCGGAAGCGCGGCATGATCTCCGCGGCGGCCGCCTTGCGGACCGCCTCCTCGACGTCGGACGCGTGCCGGGCGAGGAATTCCTCGATGGTTCCGCTCTCTTCGATCATGCCTCCATGAGAGCACGCGCCACTGACAATCCCCACCCGGCCGGTGCACTCCCGATGGAATCGGGATGAACCCGCCGGCTCGGGAGCCGTCACCGGCGGTCGGAGGACAGCGGCCGGTCAGCGGTCAGCGGCCGGAGGACGCCGTCAGCGGCCGGAGGACGCCGGTCAGCGGCCCACCGCGTACCCCTGCATCCCGCGCGGATTCGCCGCCGCCGACAGCACACCGCTCTCCGGGTCGCGGGCGACCGCGCACAGCCGCCCCTCCGACCAGGCGTCACCCACGGTGACGTGATGACCACGCCGCCGCAGCTCGGCGACGACCGCGGGGTCCGTGCGCGACTCCACCGTCACGCTGCCCGGCCGCATACCGCGCGGGAAGAAGGAGCCGGGGAAGCTGTCCTGGTGCCAGTTCGGCGCGTCCACGGCGCCCTGGAGGTCGAGCCCGCCGCGCACCGGGGAGCGCAGGGCGACGGCCAGGAAGAAGTGCAGCTGCCACTGGTCCTGCTGATCGCCGCCGGGAGTGCCGAACGCCAGCACCGGGACGCCGTCGCGCAGGGCGATCGACGGGGTGAGGGTGGTGCGGGGCCGCCGCCCGGGGGTGAGGGTGTTCGGCAGGCCCTCCTCCAGCCAGGTCATCTGGAGCCGGGTGCCGAGCGGGAAGCCCAGCTCGGGGACGACGGGGTTGGACTGGAGCCAGCCGCCGCTGGGCGTGGCCGCGACCATGTTGCCCCAGCGGTCGACGACGTCCAGGTGGCAGGTGTCCCCGCGGGTGGCACCGTCAGCGCCGACCACCGGCTCGCCCGGCGCACGGGACGCCGCGCCCCTGCCCGGCTCGCCAGGTTCACCCGGCTCACCCGGCACCGGCGAGGCGCTCAGGGCGACCGTCGGCTCCCCGGCACCCGCCGCGCCGCCGGCCCGTGCCGCGGCGGCCTCCACGCGCGCGTACCGGGACAGCCGGGGCGCGCGCCCTTCCGGGCTGCCGGGCCGCAGCTCGTACGAGGCCCGCTCCCCCACCAGGGCGCGCCGCCCGGCGTTGTACGCGTCCGACAGCAGCGCGTCGAGCGGCACCTCGGCGGCGTCGCCGTACCAGGCCTCCCGGTCGGCCATGGCGAGCTTGGAGTTCTCGATCAGCAGGTGCAGGCAACCGGCGGAGCCGTACGGGGGCAGGTCGGGCGGGAGCAGGGCGAGCTGCTGGAGCAGGACCGGGCCCTGGCTCCAGGGGCCGGCCTTGCACACGGTCCAGCCGTTCCAGTCGTAGGTCACGGGCGTCTCGTAGGACGCCGACCAGCCGGCGAGGTCGTCGGCCGTGAGGGTGCCGGTGTGGTGCTCGCCGCTGGTGTCCAGGGTGGGGCGCCGCGCCTGCCGTATCAGGGCCTCGGCGATGAAGCCGGTGCGCCACACCTCCCGCGCGGCCTCGATCTGCGCCTCCCGGTCCCCCGCGCGGGACACCTCGGCGAGCAGCCGCTTCCAGGTGGCGGCGAGGGCGGGGTTGCGCAGCAGCCGACCGGGGCGGGGCGGCTCGCCCCCGGGCAGGTAGACCTCCGCCGACGAGGTCCACTCCGTCTCGAACAGCTCCCGCACGGTCGCGACGGTCGCGCCGACGCTCTCGACGGGCGGGTGGCCGTGTTCGGCGTAGCCGATGGCGTACTTCAGGACGTCGGCGAGGGACTTGGTGCCGTGGTCGCGCAGGAGCAGCATCCAGGCGTCGAACGCGCCGGGCACGGCGGCGGCGAGCGGCCCGGTGCCGGGGACGAGGTCCAGTCCGAGGCCGCGGTAGTGCGCGACCGTCGCCCCGGCGGGCGCGACCCCCTGCCCGCACAGCACCCGCACCTCGCCGCCGGCCGGGGCGAGCAGGATCGGCACCTCCCCGGCCGGTCCGTTGAGGTGCGGCTCGACGACGTGCAGCACGAACGCGCCCGCCACCGCCGCGTCGTAGGCGTTGCCGCAGTCCTCCAGCACCGCCATCGCCGACTGGGAGGCCAGCCAGTGGGTGGAGGACACCATGCCGAAGGTGCCCTGGAGCGTGGGCCGGGTGGTGAACATACGGCGTCGCACCTCGCTTCCGCGGAGTCGGTCCCAGGTGACCGGATCACCTGGTCGCCCGCAGGCTATCGATCACCGCGGGCGGACACACGGGTGACATAACCGGGCATACAACGCGCCGTCGGTGAGCCAGAGTTACCGCCCGGGCACGCAGCGAGTTGGCACTTCCGCCCCACGGGGACTCATGTGACACTGTCGTCCCGTCCGCAGTGCGGACTCCCTCCGCACCGACCCCCACGAGAAGTGCGCCGTGCGTTCTCTTCCCCTGCCGCTCGCCCTCACCGCGCGCCTGACCCCGGTCGCGGTGCTCGCCTGCGCGGGCTGGGCTCTGTCGTCCGGTCCCGAGGCGACCACCGCCACCCAGGACAAGGCGCCCGACAGGACCGGGACCCGGTCCACGTCCGCGCCCTCGACGACAGCGGCGCCCAAGACGTACACCGAGGCCCCGGCGCCCTGCGACAGCCTGCCCGAGAAGACGGTCACCTCCCTCGTGCCGGGCGCCGGGCCGGCCGGGAAGGAGCTGCCGTCCACGGACACCTCGGTGCGCCGCACCTGCTCGTGGAACGCCCTCAAGGGCTACGACTACCGCTGGCTCGACGTCTCGTTCGAGATCAGCGACTCGGACGAGAAGGCGGCGGCGCAGTACGACGCGCGCAAGGCGGAGAAGAGCGGCGGCGGGGCGGTGCCGGGCCTCGGCGACGCGGCGTACTCCGTCGTCAACCTCACCACCGAGGACAAGCAGCAGACCCGCGAGGGCGTGGTGCTGGTCCGCGCGGCGAACGCGCTGGTGACCGTGACGTACAACGGGTCCGACTTCGAGAACAAGACGGCGCCCTCCACGGACGAGATCAACAAGGGCGCCATCAAGGCGGCGAAGGCGGCGGTGGCCGCGCTGGCGGAGGCCGGCGGCACGGGCTGACCCCGCGGCACGGCCTCAGACGGCGGCCCGCTGCCGTCCCGCCCGCATCAGCGCGACGTACAGCAGCAGCGACGCCGCGAGTCCCACCGCCCAGCCGTAGTCGGCGAGCGGTTTGAGCGGCGGGATCAGTCCGTCCGCCGGGAAGGGGCCCGAGGTCACGCCCTCGGCGTTGACGGTCGAGTACGAGCCGCCGACCGCCAGCACTCCCCCGGCCGCGAAGGCCACCAGCGCCCGCCAGTTCCACCCGGCGGAGTACCAGTAGCGCCCGCCGGGCGTGTACAGGTCCGCCAGGTGCAGCACCGTACGGCGGACGATCCAGTAGTCGGCGATGAGGATGCCCGCGACCGTGCCGAGCAGCCCGCCGACCACGCCGAGCCAGGTGAAGATGTAGAACTCGGGCGTGGAGATCAGCTTCCACGGGAAGATCAGGACGCCGACGACACCGGTGATCAGCGCGCCGGTGCGGAAGGTGATGAGCCTCGGCGCCAGGTTGGCGAGGTCGTACGCCGGGGAGACCACGTTGGCCGCGATGTTCACGGAGACGGTGGCGACCAGCACGGTGACGAGCGCGAAGAGCAGCCCGAAGACGTTGTCGGCCTTGGCCGCGAGGGTCACCGGGTCCCAGATCGGCTCGCCGTAGACCACCTCGCTGCCGGAGGTGACCAGCACGGCGAGGATCGCGAACAGCGTCATCGTGGTCGGCAGGCCGAGGGACTGGCCCCAGGTCTGCGCCTTCTGGCTGGCGCCGAAGCGCGTGAAGTCAGGGATGTTCAGCGACAGCGTCGCCCAGAAACCGATCATGCCCATGAGGGACGGGAAGAACACCGGCCAGAAGTCGGCGCCCCAGCCGAGCCTCGACGGCTGCGACAGCAGCTCGCCGAAGCCGTCGGCCTGGACGGCGATCCAGACGAGCAGCGCGAACGCGCCGACGAGGACGAAGGGCGCGGCCCAGTTCTCGAAGTGCCGCAGGAAGTCCATACCGCGCAGGATGATCGCGATCTGCACGGCCCAGAAGAGCAGGAAGCACAGCCACAGCGGCCACGGGTTGCCCGCGATCCGCCCGGCGTTCTCCCACTCGCCGCCGGTGAGCTTGGAGCCGAGCAGGAAGACGCCGCTGCCGCCGATCCAGGTCTGGATGCCGAACCAGCCGCAGGCCACGGCCGCGCGGATCAGCGCGGGCACGTTGGCGCCGCGCAGCCCGAAGGAGGCGCGGGCGAGGACGGGGAAGGGGATGCCGTACTTGGGTCCGGCGTGTCCGGTGGCGAGCATCGGCAGCAGCACGATGACGTTGGCGAGGGCGATGGTGAACACCGCCTGCTTCCAGTCCATGCCCAGCGCGACCAGCCCCGAGGCGAGCGTCCAGCTCGGGATGCAGTGCGCCATGGAGATCCACAGCGCGGCGAAGTTGTACGTCGTCCAGCGGCGCTCGGAGACCGGGACGGGCCGCAGGTCCTCGTTGGCGAAGGGGCTGTCGGCGGGGAAGGCCTCCGGCGCCAGGTCTATCCGGTCGGCGGGCGATCCGTGGGGAACGGTTTCTGTCATGGCAGACCAATCGGATGAGGGACGGGACGGATCGTGGTCACGTCACTGTCACGCTCGCGTCACGCCCGGCGGGTCACGCTGATGTTGCTTCCTATGGGCCACTCAGGCCACCCCTGTCCCAGGAAGGGAAGTAGCAGCATGAATCGGCAACGTCGCCTAGCACTCCTCAGCCCTCTGGTGATCACGGCGGTGGCTTTCGCGCCCGCAGTCGCCGCGCACGCGGCCTCGCCGGGGTCCGTCCCCGCTCAGAAGGGCGGGCCGTCCTGTGAGCTCGAACAGGTGGGGAAGAAGGCCAGCCCCACGTACAACCTCGTGCTCGACAGCTTCCCGAAGAACACCCACGTGCGCGCCACGTCCGACGAGGAGACCGTCTCGGGCAAGGTGAACCGCAACGGCGACCGGACGTTCAAGAACGTGGAGTACGGCGAGTACACCGTGTTCTACAAGTCGAAGGGCAAGAACCAGAAGGTCTCGTGTGACACCCCGCCGCCGCCGAAGGACAAGGCCGGCGCCGTCGATCTCATCGACCTGGACTTCGTCAGCGCGACCCCCGCCACGGCGGACTGCAAGAACGCGATGAAGTTCACCGCCACGGGTGTCATCAAGGCCAAGGGAAAGGGCACCGTCAACTACCAGTGGGCCACGCCCGGCAAGACCCATGCGCAGGAGAAGGTCGAGTTCACGGGGCCCGAGGAGTCGAAGACGGTGACCAAGCAATTCACCATCCCCGCGAGGCCTGATGCCGCCGCCGGCTCGGAGCAGTCGAGCTTCGCGGACCTGAAGGTGACCGCGCCCTCGACGGCCTCCGCCGACGGTGACTTCAAGTTCAAGTGCGCCTAGGCCGTTTCCTTCGGATCATCGGATCGTTGGTCTGGGTGTGTCGTTGACTGACGCCCAGTGGGCACGCATTGAGCCGTTGCTGCCGGACCGGACCCCTCGGCGGGGTG